>VXME01000041.1 GCA_009861545.1 Acidobacteriota bacterium
CAGATTGACGGAAACTGGGGGTCCCTTTTCACGTTGCCACGGGGGTCCCTTTTCATCTTGCCATTTCCACACGGGGCCATGGTCGGCGGCAGGTAGACGAGCCAGCGCGGGTCGACGGCGAAGCGGGCCATCGTCTCGAGCGCGGCGGCGCAGTTCTCCGGGCGGACCGACACGCTCCCGGCGAGGCGCGTGTGCAGCCGCAACGGCCCGGTGACGTCGTCGAGGTCGAGCAGTGCGTCGCTCTCCTGCTAGCGGGTGGGGCCAGTGGTGGACCGCAGCGCCGCGGCCAGCTTCTCGGGCGGCTCGGCCCAGGCGCGTGCCGCCGGTACGGACACCAGCTCGCGCTCCGGCCAGCGCAGCGCGGTCAGGCGCCCGCCGAAGGCGCAGCCGGTGTCGATGCAGATCGTGTTGTTGACCCACTCGGCGCGTCCGGCCGGTGTGTGGCCGTAGACGACGGTCGCGCGGCCGCGGTAGTCCTTTGCCCAGTCCAGCCGTACCGGCAGGCCCTCGTTGTCGGTCTCGCCCGTGGTCTCGCCGTAGAGGCCGAAGTCGCGCACCTGGCGCGAGGTGCGGTTCTGCAGGTGCTCCTTCATGCCGGCGTGGGCGACGACGAGTCTCCCGCCGTCGAGCACGTAGTGGCTGGCCAGTCCGTCGAGCAACGCGGCCACGCGCTTGCGGAAGCTATCCGGCGTCGCGTCGAGCTGCTCGAGCGTCTGCATCAGTCCGTGCTTGCGTTCGACGTTGCGGCCGGCGAGCGCGCGGGCCAGCTTCGCGTCGTGGTTGCCGGGGATCGCCAGTGCGTGGCCGGCGTCGACCATGTCCATGACCAGCGCCAGCGCGCCGGCGGCGTCGGGGCCTCGGTCGACCAGGTCGCCGACGAAGACGGCGGTGCGGCCCGCCGGCGGTGTGACGCGGTAGCCGGGGCCTGCGGCCGTGTCGTTGCGCTCGACGCGGTAGCCGAGCTGGTCCAGCAGCGTTTCCAGCTCCCGGCGGCAGGCGTGCACGTCGCCGACGATGTCGAACGGGCCTGTCAGGTCCCGGCGGTCGCAGTCGAGCGGCTCGCGGACGACATCGGCGTCGCGGGCGTCGGCGGGCGAGCGCAGGTGGTAGCGGCGGCGGAAGCCCTCGGCGGAGAGCTTCTTCATCCAGCGCTGCATCGAGCGCCACTGGCGGCGCACCGCGTGCGGGGGCCGCGCGTCGGCGCCGCGGGCGGCGTTCTGTGCGAGGCAGTCGCGCTCTGGCAGGTCGAAGGCGATGGCGCTCAGCGGGGCGTGCTCGTCGCGCGTGAGCTGCACGTAGCGCTTGCGGTCGTCGGGGGCGACGTTGGCCGCGTCGATGACGGTGAGGCGCCGGGCGCGCAGGCGCCTGGTCGCGATCTGTTCGATGACGTCGAAGGCGTCCTTCGTCGTCCTGGCGTTGCGTTCGTCGTCGCCGACGACGTTGCGGTAGTGGTCCGAGGAGAGGACCTCGGACGGGCGGAAGTGCTTTTGCGCGAACGTCGTCTTGCCGGACCCGCTGGGGCCGACGAGGACGACGAGCCCGTAGTCGTGGATCCACTCGTGGCGCGCCTGGTGCAGGCTGACGCGCTCGGGGAGCGCGGTCTCTGCGTCCGTGTCGCCGTCATCGAGTGCGAGAATGCCTCAATTGAGGCATTTTCGGCAGGATGCAGCGGCGGCTTCGCGACACCAGCGGTCGCCGCGTCGGTTCTTGTCCATCGAACCTGCGCCTTGGCATGTCGAATCGGTGCTCTGCTGCGTTGGCCTCCTCACCCAGCCCCCGCCGGTTCGTCGATGCCTTGGTCAGTTCCTCTCGGCCTTCTCCGCCCGTCGTGCGGCCCAGTACTGCCGCATCCGCTCGGCCACGGCCTGGCGCTGCTCCTCGGTCATCGTGCGCTTGCGCCTGCTGACCGCCTTGACCGCCTTCTTGCTGCCGCGCCGGGCAGTCGGCGCGGCAGTTCCTTCAATCGCCTCGATGGCGCGCTGGATGGCGACGAGCTGGCTCTTGAGCGAGCGCTCCTCGTTGCGCAACGCGTCCAGGACTCCGCTGCTCGACATCGTGAAATGCTCCTTGCAGGGCGAGCCGCCGCCGCATCGCGCCGGCCGCCAAAACCCAGAAACCTCCGCCGCCGGGCGCCGCCGCCGAGACCGCCGGAGCCGCTACCGACCCCACGCGCCCGATCGGCCGCTACGACGCCGGCCTGCTCGATATTCGACCGCCGCACGCATCTCGGCCGCATGCCACGCCGGCCAGTCGTCACGGCAGGGCAACCCCGGTTCGCCCGCGCGCCGGCCGCGCACGATAGCGGCCAACGCCGACTCTTCCGAGCCGTACCGCTCGCACGGGATGCTGGTGCCCGGCTCGTCAGCCTGCATCAGCAGCCCAGGCCTTTGCAGGTCCGGTCCCCGCACGCGAGTCAGGCCGCGAAGCGGTTGCCTGCGCTGTCCGGGGTCGGCAGGCTGCGCTGCCGGCCGGGCGGTCTGCGGCCGCAACCACACCACTTCGGCAAGCGGCGGTGCCCCTGTCCCGCGCCGCCTCGCCGACCACGGCCCCGGTTCGCGCACCCATGCCTGCCAGCGCATCCTGCCTTCCGGCCAGAACGCCGACAGGCGACCTTTGACCAGCTCGGGCGCGCGGCGCCGCTGCGTCGCGGCGTCCCGGCGGCCCTCCTCTCGACACCATCGTAACCGGACCCGAAGGCGATCCTGGGACACCGTACGCTGCCGCCCGGCGTGCTTCGGACCGTTCGAGTCGTCGCTGTCCCGCAGCATTCGGTTGCGTTCGAGCAGCCACTCGTCGGTGTCCCAGCAACTGGTGAACCGCACCGGCGGCGCGTCGACGACGTCGATGCCTCGTTCCCGCAGGTGCGCGGCGGCCCGTTCCCGCAGCGCCGAACGGGTCTGCATCCAGGTAGCGAGAATGGGCGGCGGCGAGCTGGTGGTCGCCTTCCGCGATCGCGTCGAGAATCGTCTCGACCAGTCGGTCGTGGGGCGCGCGGTTGGTGTCGCGGAACGCCTTGATGCACAGCTTGCGGATGCGGATGGACAGTTCGCTGCGGGCCTCGTCGCTCACGTCGTTCCGGCCGGCGAGCGCATCGATGATCACTACCCGGCCGTGCCCCTCGGTCAGCAGGTGAAGATCTCGTTCGCCGCTCGCACTTCCCCTTCGCGCGGGCCGCTCTACAGCATGGCGCCGCCTCTCCCACGGGCCGCGGGGCCTGGTTGCGGCCGAGGCGTGGTGCAGGTGGCGCGGGGCGGGCGGCCAAACTGAAGCCATCGGCCGCGCCCGGGCGACCGTCGCCCGGTGTGGTGGCCGACGCGACCGAGGGCGTGGACCGGCCGGGTGTCAGTCCCCGTGGCATCTGGTTCCGGATGCTCCAGCGGCGGACTGGCGATTACTTCGTGTAGCGGCAAGCGGCCAGTCGTGGCGTCAACCGGTCGTCGAACGTGTCGGCCGAGGAGTTGACGCGCACGTCTACGGAGCGAGCGGACCGCGCCAACCCGATGTCTCTACCGCGATTGCCGTCAGCGGTATGCTGTTCCCAGCCACAGGCACGCATACAGCCGCGCTTACTGCTCACTGCTGACTGCGGCGGTTCCAACCGAGAAGCGTCTTCAGCAACCCGGCCGTGTTGCTCGCTTGTTCGAGGGTCGCCGACCCGCGACCCCGGCCGTCGGCGTCGCCCTCGTCCTCGGTCAGTGGCGAACCCTGGCCGATTGGCGTGCTCAGAGCATCCAGGCTGGGCGCCAGCGCCGCCGGCAGGCCGGCTACCAGTACTTGCTCATCCCGCCCGGAGTCCAGATACCGCTCCATCGCCGCCACCAGAGCCTGGACGAGACGGCACGCAGCCTCGACGCGCGATGACCTGCCCAGGCTGACTGTCCCAAGACGTTCCGCGGCGGATCGCAGTTCCGTCAGGCAACGCCGGAGTTCGGCATCGTCGCCAGCGATTTGCCCGGCCGTTGCAGCATCGACTCCTTGCGCATCCGCAGCTTCCCGTCCGACAACCGCCGCAGGCAACAATGGCGCAGAGTCGGGCGACGAATCGGCGCCGCCGACACCGGCGGCTGGCCCCGCCGGCGGCTGGCCACACTCCCCACCCCGTACCGCCATCGCACCGCCGCCCGCCTTGCTGTCGCTCGATGGCGTCGACTCCGACGGCGCCCCCCCAACGACCGCATCCGTCGCCTCGGAATCGTCCGACGCTCCCGAATCCGTCGAGCCGGAAGTCGGAACCCGCCGTTCGGCATCGGCGTCGCAACCGGTTTTCCCGACCGTGGCGACATCGACTCCCCGCACGTGCGCATCCGCAGCTTCCCGTCCGCCAACCGGCGCCGGCGCCGGCAACAACGGCGCCGGGTCGGGCGACGAATCGGCGCCGCCCCACTTCGAGTCCCGCACTGCTGCCGTCCTACCGCCCGACCCGCGGTCGCCCGATGACGCCGAGTCCGACAGCGTAGACCCGCCGGCCGGGTCCGCCGCCTCGGTACCGCTCGGCTCGGACGCAACAGGCGGATGTGCTTCGGCATCCGTCGCTCCTGCGGTCGACGTCTCGGCCACCTCCCGCTCGCTTGGCGAGCCTGCTGCGGCGGATCGGACAACTGGTCGTTCCGAGCCGCGTGCCCGTGTGGCCGACGCAAAGCGCGTTACGGCATCGGCTGAGGCGCCGGCATGCTCAGACGGCGGTTCCAGCCCGACTGTCGCCGGTCCGGCCGCTTCGCGTTCGAGCGCCCCCCGCAACGTGCGCGCGGTGCCGTCGGTGACAGTTGCCAACGCGCGCCGCTTGGCCTCGTCAGACTCGTGCCGGATCGCGTACGCGTCGCTGACCGCAACCTCTCCCGCGTCCACCGCGGGAGCCAGTATCGGGTCGTGCAGGATGGCCACCGCGCGCTGGACCGTCGCCCGGCCCAGGCACAGCAAACCGGCTGCCATGCCCTGCGAAATTGCATCAATTGATGCAATCTGGGCCGGTCTTCCCCGCGCCAGGTTCACCAGTCGAGCCGCCGACATCGCCCGCTGCGAATCCCCCTGGTGCCGCCGAACCAGGTTGACCGAAACGATGACCCGCACCGCGTCGGCCGCCGGCTCGACTTCGGCCACCAGAGGTTCGAGCCCGGCCTCTTCACAGGCCAGCAGCCTGTTGCGACCGTCGAGGACCAGGTCGGCGCCATCATCGGCCCGCTGGAGCAACACCGGCAGGCGCTGACCGTGCGTCTGAATGTCCGCCGCCAGCGCGGTGATCTCGTCCTTGCTCAGCAGAGGAAAGACATCCGCCACTGGATGCGCCCGTACCCTGCGACCCCCGGCGAGCAGATAGGTCGTCGTCATCGTCGCCCTCCGCCACCGCTCCGTGCCGGGGGCTCGTCGGGCGCGCCGCTCAGCAGTCCATCCACGTCCCGAGAATGCGGGCCGCGCTCCCCGGCACAGTGCGGTCGGCCACCCGCTGGCCGCGCGTCCCGTGCACAGCCTCCGGTCGCGACCGCGCAGGTGCGCAACCCGATCGACAGGCCGCCACCGCGCAGCACAGTATCGGTAGTGCCTCGTCCGAATTGAACCGGCGCCCCCGCCCCGACCGCGCCCGCCACCCTGACACTAGCCACGATGCAGTACACCGCGCGAGCGCGGGCGCGACTTCGCCCACTCCTCGATCTCGTGCGCCGACCAGCGCACGGCCGACAACCCCACTCGGTACGGCAAGGGCAGTCTTCCCGCTCGCATCTCACGGTAAATCGCGGAGCGGGACAATCCGGTACGGGCCTCGACCTCGGCACGCGTCAGGAAACGGTCAGGGGGGTCGGGTCTAGGGGCCATCGGCGCGCTCCTGCCAGGTCGTTCCGAACCGCCCCGGGGACCGCGAAGCGCGATCCACCGGGGGGCGCGTCCGGGTGGCACAACAGCTCATGGCACACAGCATAGCGGTTTATGCACCGCAGCGCAATGCGGTTCTAGAAACTTCCTTTCGCGCGTGACGTTAGGGTACAATCGGACCGTGGACATCCGAGAGCGTCTCCTCGACGCCGTCCGGAAGAGCCGCCTGTCCGAGCGCAAGCTCTCGCTGCTGGCCACCGGCGCCAATGACACCATCCGCAACATTCGCAGAGGGGCGGTTCCCCGGGCAGACACAGTCGAAGCGCTCTGCGAAGTGCTCGGACTCGAACTCCAGATCGCTCCGGGACTGACCCCGCCCGCCGACCAGACCGCAGCCGTCCCGAGGCCGCCAACCGAGTTCAGCACGCAGCGCCAGTTGTCCACCTACAAGTGGACCCACCCGTCCGAGGCGGGCTATCAGCCGCACGCCTCCCACAACGCGCCGGCGCCGGTCGACCTCGTCGACGACCACGCGTTCTACGTGCAGATGCCCGATGTATCGATGGTCCCGGCTCACATCTGGAAGCACGACTACTGTCTGATCTCGCCGGTCGCGCAGCTTCAAGTAGATCAGCGGGGCTGGTTTCGCAGCGCGGCTGGGCGCGAGACGATCAGGTGGGTGATGCGACTGCCGTCCGGCGGATACGACCTCGCCTCCTGGGAGCTGGATCAGGAGGGAGCGGTCGGCCATCAGAAGCCGAGCGCCGTTCACTGGAAGCGCGAGGATGTCATCGATCGGGGTGTCGTCGTCGCCGTCTACCGCCACGAACCAACCACGGGGAAACCGCAGGAGCCTGTTCGAGACTGGCGCCCGGATGCGCTGGCAGAGCTGTCGAGGGCCGCCCTGTTCAGCGACCAGTTCAGGAAAGTGGAGGCCGAGATCGACAGGGCGGTGGCCGCCGTCGAGCAGATGGAGACCCACATCAGGCGCCGGGCCGGAACGGTCAGTATCTCGCCGTTCCAGGCCGAACAGATCCTCAGAGTGCTCGACTACAGGTTGCAGCACTCGCTGCACAACATACGCGAGGCACTCAAGCAGGTTCGGCCGGACGCAAGTTGAGGCTGCCCTCGGCGACGACCGCGACGTTGCCGGCTAGGAACGCCGACCAGGTGTCGAGCAGTGCCCGGCGCTTGTCCAGAAACGTCGACCGCGAATAGCTCCGCTCGACAGCCGAGCCGACCGCATGCGCCAGACTCGTTTCCATCACCGCGTAATCGGCGTCCGCGCGCTCCGATGCCCACGTGCGGAACGTCGAGCGCCAGCCGTGAGGAGACCCCGCGTCGGCAAGACCGGCCGACCGCATGACCCCGGCCACAGTCGCCGCCGACAGCGAGCCGGCCCCCGCCTGCGGACTCGGGAAGACCAACGCGTCGTCGCCGTCGTGCCGGCGCAGCGACCGCACCGAGTCCAGCAACGCGACGGCCGCGGGGACCAGCGGCACCACATGCTCGCGGTTCCGCTTCATCCGGCAAGCCGGGATACGCCACTCCCGCGCGTCCTCGGTAATCTCTCCCCACGTCGCAAGCCGTGCTTCGGACGGCCGCGCGGCCGTCAGGATCTGGAATTGCAGGCAGGCCTTCGCCGACAGCGTCGCGCGGCACATCGCGATCCGCTGCATCGCCGCCGGCGCATCGGCATATGGCACGCTGCTCATGTGCTCGCGTACGGCCGGCTGGGGAACGAGCGCCCCGGCCACCGCCGCGACCGGATCGACCTCGATCAGCCCCGCCGCGCGCGCATGCCGGAAGATCGCGCTGAGCGCCGTCCGCAGCTTCCGGCCGGTCCCCGGCTGCGAGGTCCACACCCGTTCGAGGGCCCGCAGCACTTCCGGCTTGCCGACTCGGTCGACCGGCAGGTCGAGCACCTCGGCCGCGTGCCGTTCCAGCATCGCCGCCCGCGCCTTGTGTTCACTCGGGGACAGCCGTGCCCGATTCGAGTCGGCCACCTTGCCGGCGATCTGCCGCAGCGTCGGCGCCGTGGACCGTTGCGGCCCCGTGAACGGGTCTTCGCCCCGCTTGACCGCGAGCTTGTTGTCGAGCGCCCACGCGCGAGCCTGCGCCAGGCTCACGACGTCGACCGAGCCGAGTCCGCGGTCGACTCTGCCCCGACCCGGCACGGTGAGCCGTTGCACCCAGGAGCGAGTCCCGCTACGCTGGACGAACAGATGCAGCCCGTGCCCGTCGGAATACCTGCCCGGCTTGCGCAGCGTCTGAACCTGTCGAGCCGTCAACCTCGTCATGGGATCCCTTGCGGAAATCGCTTACCACAAGGCTACCACATTTTGCATGGGATTCAGGGAGAATGCGCGGGCCTGCTTGAGAATCAGATTCCAGCAAAAACGCCCAATACATGGACGTTTCTGGAACGGACGGGAACGACAGAGACCATACTGTCTGTCCTCGCCTTGCCCGAGTAGGACTGTCGAGCGGGCTGGGCGAGGCGCTCTGCTTCGCCGGCCCGCTGGGCGTCGACAAGACCTCGCCAGCGGGTTTCCGGCCGAGGTGGTGCGGTGCGGGCTCGTGAAGCTCTCTTGCGGCGGGTTGCGGGACGAGACGGACTTGGCCTTTGTATTCAGGAAGCCGTCTTCCTGCAGACTGCACGACCGATCCGCCCGCCGAGACGCCGCCACGCCTACCGGCGGGTCCGAGAACCGTGGTCGAACCGCGCGCGAAGAACCTCGCCGCCTTGGGTATCATCACGCGGGAGGCAACGCTTGAGGGAAATCTACGACTGGGCGGGCTGGTTCCGGGAGCTCGCCGCGCGGGTCGCGGAAGGTGGTGAGACCGCGCTCATCGAGAAGGCCAGGCAGGTCGATTGGAGCGGGGAGCCGGAACTGCTCAAGCGTGGCGAGCGGGGCATCGATCCGTTCTCGTTCATCTATACCCTGGCTCAGAAGAACACGAGGAACCAGCGGCCGCGCGTCTATCCCAGCGTCGCAAAGTGCTTTGGGTTGGAATCTCCCCTGTCCGATTTCGGCAACGACGACTTCTACATGTTCCCTACGCCGCCCCCAAACGCGGCCGCTCTGTTCCACGACAGCAAGAACTTCAGCCCGGAACTGCTCTGGCGTCTGTTTGGACAGGCGGTCAAGGACGAGCCGCAAATCGACCCGACTACCTTTCGCGACGTCCTGAAGATCAGGTACGTAGCACAAGTGAAGCTGACCCAGGCGCTGAGCCTGATCAACCCGGACTTCTTCGTGTCGGTGGATGCGCTGCAACACCTTCCGGCGAACAAGGACATGGACCTGAAGGGCTGTGACCATGGCGGATTCATGTCAGCCCTGAACAACGCCAAGCGGGCGTTTCCCGGATGCCGTGCGTGCGAGATCAACACTTTCGTGTACTCCCACTACATGTCCAAGCCGCCGCTACTGAAACGGGAATCCAGGTTCTTCCAGATCAGCACGAATGCATACGGCAGCGATCGTTGGGAAGACTTCGACCGAAGCAACGCCGTGTACACCGACTCGTCGAGGCAGGGAGGGGACCCGGGCCTTTGGGAAACAGCTCCCGCTGGCGGCGATGGTCGGGGTTCCCCGTACCCACTGACGGAGCCCGCGCGGGGAGACGTCATCCTGGTACGCACCGGCGTCCGGAAGGGGCGTGCAATCGGTATCGTTCATCGAAATGATTATGCCGAAACCGATGGATTGAACGATCGAAGCAGGCTTCACGTGTACTGGATCAACAAGTCTGAAGCTGGTTTCGGTCCGGGCGTTCAGACCGATCGGGTGGCTTTCTCCGAGGTGACGCCCACTCGCTCTACCTACCAGGCATTTCGCCACGCCGCCGCGTACCAGCCGACGTTCATGCTGATCGACAAGCGCGACGGCAATGGCCCGATAGGGCCAAGACTGCCCTCCCACCCCCTGAACCAGATCCTCTACGGACCGCCCGGTACGGGGAAGACGTGGCACACGGTCACGCACGCGATGGCGATCATGGAGGACCGAGAAGTCGATGAGGTGACGCAGGAGGATCGCGCCACCGTCAAGAGTCGGTTCGACAAGTATCGAGATACCGGACGAATCGAGATGGTGACGTTCACCCAGAACACCACCTACGAAGACTTCGTTGAAGGCATCCGGCCCGTGCTGGCGGGCGGCGCGACTCCAGGCGCGGCGAAACCGGCCGAGAGTGGAGACGTCGGCGACGATGTCCGCTACGAGCTGTCCCGCGGCGTCTTCCGGCACATCGTGGACCGCGCCGCGCAGGACACGGACCAGCGCTACGTACTCGTGATCGACGAGATCAACCGCGGTAACGTTGCCCGGATCTTCGGCGAGCTGATCACGCTGATCGAGCACTCCAAGCGGATTGGCGGGGACGACGAAGCCCGGGTGACGCTGCCCGGCTCGAAGACGGAATTCGGCGTGCCGGCGAACCTGCACGTGGTTGGGACGATGAACACTGCTGACCGATCCATCGCCCTTCTGGACACGGCGCTGCGGCGGCGTTTCGTGTTCGAGGAGATGATGCCGGATGAAACCCATCCTGGCATCAGCGAGGACGTAGGCGGCGTCGATTGTCGGAAGCTCCTCGCCGCAATGAATCGGCGCATCGCTGTCCTGCTGGACCGCGAGCATCAGATCGGGCACGCCTACTTCCTGGGTGTCGACAAACTGCCGGTGCTCGCCAGCATGTTCCGGACCCGAATCATGCCGCTGTTGCAGGAGTATTTCTACGACGACTGGGAGAAGATCCGCGCGGTTCTGAACGGCAACGGGTTCGTCCAGAGGTCAGGTCCACCGGAGGAGCTGGTCAGATCGAATCTGGTGGATGCCGATCGGGCCGTGTACAACTTGCTGCCCGCCGATGACGACCGGTGGACCTCCCCGACTGCGTACCGCGCAGTCTACGAGACGAAGGCGTCAGCGGAAGACGGGAACGCGACACCGGCCGCCTGAACATGCCAACCCCGCGCGTGCTGGTGGTTCGAGAGCACGAGGAACTCACCGGATTGCGTGACGACGAACAGCGTGATCTGGAGAGATTCGCGCTGACGCAGCCGACCAAAGAACAGGGTCAGCGGCGGCCCGTTCTTGCACTCCGGAACGGTCGCCTCCACGCACAGAACTACGTCGGCATCATCGAGACGCGCCGCGGAACCGTGATCGAGATCCTGCCGAAGGTCGATCTCTCGCACGACGGGGACAGTACGATCCGACACCTCGGCGAGCAGGCGGACGGCCGTCCTGATTCCGTGACCGGCACGGACGAAGACACGCGGAGGGTCTTCCTGACGATGCTGCGGGACTGGCGGGGCCTCGGGCAGGCCCAGCTTGACGGTGCGAGCATCCGCGCGATCCAGCGTTTCAACATGTTCGAGGCGTTCGCCCATCTGTTTCTGACGAGCGTCGTGCTGCTGACCCGGCGCGGCCTCGCCCGGGCGTACCGGACGCAGGAGGCGAATCTCGCCTGCCTACGGGGCCGGATCCTGTTCCCGCCGCACCTCCGCGAGAACCTATTCGACCGCTCGCGCTTCTACGTCGGCTACGACGAGTTCACCGCCGACCGACCCGCGAACCGCCTGATCCACCTCGCGTTGCGGCGGCTCGTGGGTGTCGTTCGCCATCCCGCGAACCGTCAGCGGGTCCAGCAGTTGCGAATCGTCTTCTCCGATGTGCCCTCGTCGACGAACCTGGACGATGACTGGGCGCGGCATCGCGTGGACCGTTCGATGCGGCACTACGACGCCGTGATGCCGTGGGTCGGGTTGTTCCTGTTCGGTCGGGGCCTCGCCACGTTTGCCGGCTCGCATATCAACCGCGCGCTGCTGTTTCCGATGGAGGAGGTGTTCGAGGACTTCGTCACCGCTGCCGTCCGCCGACACCAGCGGCGTTTCACAGTGCACGCCCAGGGGCCGATGCGGTCTCTAGCGAGGGACGGCGCGGGCAAGGACTCATTTCGGCTGAAGCCGGATATCGTCCTGAGCGACCGTGCGCAGGTCCGATTCATCCTGGATGCGAAGTGGAAGCGACTCGACCTCCGCGCCCCAAACCATGGCGTCAGTCAGGACGACGCGTACCAGCTCTTCGCATACGGAAGGAGATACGGCTGCCGGCGTGTGGTCCTGGTCTATCCGAGGACGACTTCGTTTCACGAGCCGCTCATCTTCCGATTCCTGGATGATCTCGATCTGGAGATGGCCTGTTTTCCGTTCAACGTGGCCGATTCAGAGGGAACCGTTCGCATGATGATGCGGGACCTGCTGCGATAGCCGAGACTTCTGCGACGCCACGCGGGTCACTTCGACCGACCCGCCGCAGTCGCGACACGCCTTCGGCACCCGCGTTTCCAGGACCTGGTCAACTCGTTCCGGGCGCCGGCGGCGCGCATGCCGGCCGTAGAGCGCACCAGCCCGACGGCCGGGGCGCCGGCCGCGCCCTTGTGGTCGGTCCTTGGCGAACGGGGCGGCTTGTCGTTTCCCCGCCAGGCGCGCCGCGGCCAGCTGACGCCTCAGGTCCTCGATTCCCCGCTTCTGACACTCGTCCTGGCGTCGCAAGCCGTCGATCTCGCGCTTCTGGCGGGCGTTCTCCCGCTCGCGCCGCGACAACTCCTTCCGAAGGCGCTCGACCTCGTCGCGCAGGCGTCCTATCCGTTCGTCGCTGGACAGCCCGTACTCGTTGAACACACAAGACTGATGCCATACTTCGCGAAGAGTACAATCCAAACTCTGGATCTTGTCTGACCACCCGCTAACCGAAGACATTCGCGTCTTTCCGTTTCCCTATCGGCTACGGCTCTTTGCGCCGTTCGCAGCTCTTTATTGAGTGTCGAGAGCCGATCCTTATTCGGGCTGTCGGAGTCGAGTAGTTCGCCCAGGGCGATAGCCGCGCCATTCCGCCCGGCGCGGAGGTCGGTTAGCTCGGATTCGAGTAGAAAGTAACGATCTGAATCTCGCATGATTTCCTTTACAGGTTTCCACGTGCCATAGCATCGCAGCCGCATCAATGGCAGTTTCTCTGATGCCACAAATGCAATCCGAGTTTACAGGCGTGCTCTTGTACATCTTCCGGCGCCCGGCCGAGTCGCTTGGCGAGACCTTTCCAACCTATGAACGCGGGAGAGGGCGCCGAACGGTCGGGCTTATCGTCGCTCGCGAAGATACGAGCGGCGTATAGATGAGTTCGTATTCGTCATACACAGTCCATATGATGGAATCTATGGTAACGACATTGATACGAATGTCAAACACTATTTCTAATTTGCGACATGAACCGTGCCAACCTGGACGACCGGGCGAGAAAATACCCGCGGAATCACTGAGAAGAAAATCCGTAGGTCTATGAGGCTGTATAGGCTCCGGTTTCAGCCGGGAGCAATCTTGCGAGGGGTACCCAATCGGCTAGGAATCGAATAGACGATCCACAAAATCCTCTCGCGCGTGGTCGAACAACCGGGCATCCAATACAAATGTCTCCGTCATGCCGTCGGCAGTTACGCTCATCTGTATAAGGCCGCGGTTGATTAGGGATTCTACTCCGGCGCGGGAAACCCGCTCATGGCGATTGCATTCTCCCCAGGTCATTACGCTTCCACCGTGCGAGACGAAAGCCTGAACGACCGCCCATTCCTCGTGTCCGAGATTGGCGAGCGACTCCTGTATCTGGCGCTTCCTGCGTTTTCTTTCGCGCGCTCTTTTCCAGGGAGAAGCTAGAAGCTTGGTAAGTGAGAATGCCATCGCCGCCGCAAAGAACGGGGCCGTCGGTTGGTCCCAGGCGAAGTACAGGCCTGCACCGGCGCCGGCTCCGATTGCGATGTTCCTCGCGAAATCCTCCTCGTTGTAGATTCGGTCGAACCACTTATCCGGGTTCGCGTCGGTGAGCGACTTTGGATTCTTGCCGTCGGTCACGTTTCAGTACCTCCTCGACGGAGAGTATTCTACAAGACCACCGCGGTCGACCTGTACGGCCCTTCAGCCGTACAGGCCGATGCTCATGGCATCGGTAAGCCCGTGGTTCGGGGAGGTGCGTCGTTCTCTGGGCATGGAAATCATGAAGGTGGTACAGTGACGTGTTGCGTACCGAAAGGGGGACGGATTCAGGATGCCAGATTGGATCAATGATTGACTCGACAGGTGACGGGCAGACAGACGGCACAATCGATCTGGAAAGGGTAGAGGCCATCTACCAACAGGGCGAGGACGCGGTGTTTTGCTTGCGTTCGGGCCGAGAGGTGACATCGAAGAAACCGAAATCGACCGAGGTCCAGGGAATGCTCGTGAAGATCGCAGCTAGGAGTCTGCGCCGCAGAAAACAGATGCGACAATTGTAGGCGCGAGCCGACG
>VXME01000042.1 GCA_009861545.1 Acidobacteriota bacterium
TATTTTAAACTGGGGGCGGTGCGGGGGGGCGTGGCGCGGGTCTACCGCCGCCGGCGGTGGCGGCCGGGGGGGGGGCGGGGGCGCGGCGCGGCGCGGGGGGGGGGGGGGGATGCCGGCGGCGCCGGCGACGACCGCGATCTCGATCGTGTCCGGCAGCGTCACCTCCAGTTCGTCCCCGCCATCCAGACGGATGAACGGCCGCTGGTTGTCGGCGTAGCCCTGCGCGGTGCCGGTGCCGCGGTTCAGGCGGCGCACGCCGGCGTCGATCTCCCAGACCGGCCAGAGGTGGCCGTACGCGTAGTCGGTGCGGCCGTTGTGGGTCACGCTCCAGACCAGATCCTGCTCCCGGCCCCAGTCGGCCGGCACGCGGACCGTGAAGACGAACTGCTGCCGGCGGTTGTAGAAGTGGGTCGGCTGGCCGCGGTCGGCCGGCCCCGGCTCGAAGAAGTTGTTCGGCCCGACCGGGATGCTCGGCTGCTCCTGGTAGTTGCGGTTCAGGTAGCCGAAGACCATGGTGAACGACCCGTCGTCGTTCCGCTCCCAGCCCTCGAAGACCGGCTGCACGTTCTGGCCCCGGTTCCAGCGCTCCTGGGCGGACGCCGGCGAACCGATCGCCGCCGCCAGCAGGACGGCCGCGGCCACTGCACGAACGATGCGAATCTGACCCCTCATGATGCTCTTCCCGCGACCTCTCTCGACCGCCGCAACGGCACGAAGCCTCCGCGATCCACGACCGCGAAGGCTTCGCCCGAATGCGCGCGCAGGGCCGCACAGGCCCTGGTCCTAGTTGTCGTTGTTGGCGGACAGCGCCTCGCGCTCCGCCACTTCACTCTCGAACGCCTCGTCGTCGAGCTCGTACCAACTCACCCACGCGAAGCTCATCTCGTCGCTCGACCGCTGTCCGAAGCCGGCCCAGTTGGTCGGATCGTCGTTCCAGCGGTTCGCCTCGGAGTTGTCGTGCCAGCTCGTCACGTGCAGGATCGTGTCCCGCGGGAGCAGCGGCGCCACGTGGTCCTCGTAGTTGTAGACGATGTGCCAGCCGAAGTCCCAGTCGGCGCAGCTCAGGATCTCCTTGCTGTTGTCCGGGTAGATGGCCTCGAGGCACTGCCGCTTGCCGAGGTTGTGCAGGTGCGCCTGGAACGCCGTGATGCGGGAGTTCTCCTTCAGGCGGTAGTAGCCGTCGTGCCGCACGTTCGACGCCCCGGCCGGGATGTCGAGATCCTCGTCGTCGCCGACGTGGGCCGAGATGAGCTTCCGCTCCGGCACGACCCCCCGCGGGTAGAACTGCAGGCCGACCCGCGTGCGGTCGGTCGTCTCCACGCCGATGGCGGCGTAGTGCATGTTGAAGCGGATTTTCGAGTTGGCCTTGATCAGCCGGCCGGTGCCGTCCGGGAAGATGTCGCCGTTCTTGCCGAGGGCGTACTCGTTGAGGAACTCGCCGATGCCGCTGGTGTCCTCGGTGTCCTCGTTCACCATGCCGGTGACCGCGTGATGCACCACCGGGAAGCCCTCGATCGACGGCTTGGTCTCGACCGCCTTGATCCAGCGGTCCTCGGTCAGGCCCGACTCGGACTCGAGGTTGCCCCACCAGTTGGGCGCCTCGGCCGCGACGACGAACGGCTCGGGAATCTCGACCACCCAGTCCGGCTCGCCGATCTTCCACTCGGCGATGTCGCGGAACTCGCGCGGCGGCGGCAGGTCGGCGGGGTTGCCCCGCGGCGCGCCGGCGTCGACCCAGGCGGCGACCGTGGCGATCTCGTCGTCGCTCAGCGAGTAGTCGTACTTGAAGCCCTGGACGCCGATGTTGCGGTCGATGTACCACGGCGGCATCGCACGGGTGACGACCTTCTCGCGGATCGAACGCGCCCAGGGCCGCGACTCCTCGTAGGTGAGGAGCGACATCGGGGCGATGGAGCCGGTGCGGTGGCACTCCTGGCAGGAGCGCTGCAGGATCGGCGCGACATCCTTCGTGAACGTGATCCGCGCATCGTCCTGGGCGGCAACGGTCGACGGCGCGGCGAGGACGCCGAGCGCGAGGACCAGGACCGTGGCAAGACCGAGTCGGCAACCGGTTGTGAGTGACATCTTGGAGGCCTCCAGAGCCGAGCGTGCGTCGTTTACTTCCAGAGCATGAACATGATGTCTCGCCGCGAACTCCCGGACAACGCCGTCCGCGTCGGCGGGGTCCATGCGGTGCAGACTGCTGGCCGTCTATTGTGGACCAGCCGGCGCCGGAACGCCAAACGTTCTTTCGGCGTCGGTGTCTGGTACATTGGACACGGGATGACCGATCTCGAAGGGGTGCGCGACGACGCGATCCGCCGCATCGGCGACGACCTCGCGCGCGGGATGAGCATGGAACCGACCGTCCGGCTCGCCTGGCTGTTCGGGAGCCGGGTCAGGGGCACGGCGCGTGCGGAAAGCGACATCGACGTCGCGGTTCTCGTCGACGACGCCTGTGCCGCCGGACCGGGGGCGCTCAAGGACTCCTACTTCCGCGTGATTGGCGTCCTCGGCCGGACCGTCCGTAGCGACCTGATCGACTTGGTGATCCTTAATCACGCACCCCCGCTATTGCGACACCGGGTCGTGCGGGACGGCGTCCTGCTGTACGCATGCTCCGACGCGGAGCGGGTGCGCTTCGTACGGAGCACGCTCCGCGAGTATCTGGATATGGAACCCTGGTTCCGCGAGCAGACCCGCCTGCTGATACGCCGGCTCAAGGAGGAACGGGCACGCCATGATGGTCGACACCAGGATCTTCGCGAAGCGGCTCGGCGCCCTGGAAGACTATCTGCAGCGGCTGCGCAGCCTCGGCGAAGCCAGTGAGGCCGACTACCTCGCCGACCCGACGATCCACGACCTCGCCGCACGCTACCTGCATCTGGCGATGGAAGCGACAATCGACATCGCCAATCACTGGATCTCGGACGCGCGCCTGCGGACGCCGGACACCTATCGCGACTCCTTCACCTCCCTGGAAGAGGCGGGTGAGCTGGAGCCCGACTTGGCAAGACGCCTCCGAGAGTGGGCCGGATTCCGAAACGTGCTCGTGCACGACTACCTGACCATCGACCACGAAATCGCTTACCGGGCGATCCGCGACGACCTCGACGTACTCGACGCGTTCCGGCTCTGGGCGCTCGGCAAGCTCGACCCCGACGAGGCCTGACCGCCACACCGGCGAACCGCCGGTCACCCAGCCGCCGAAGACCGTCCCGCCGTCGGCCAGTCGCGCTGATGCCGAACTCGAAGCTGCTCTTCCGGCGCCGGTGTCTGGTACATTGAAGTTGGAATGTGTACGCCCGAATATCGAGACCGAAGATGGCTTAGTGCCGGCCCGATGACACGGACTCGGACAGGCCATGCCCAATATGCTCCCTCATCGCGCCCTGCCACGCGGGCGCCTCGCCCCTCTCGGTGCCGCGTGGCGCTTCATCACGGGCTGCTGGCTCTGGCCATGCTCCTGCCCGTGTGGACCGCACCCGCCTCCGATGCACGCGCGGCGACCCGGGAGAGCGACGCGCACGCGCAGACGGCGGAGGAGACAGACGCGCAGATCGAGACGTTGGGCCGCGCTCTCGGGATGGCGCCCGCCGAAATCGAGGCCCTGGGATTGTCACCCGCCGAGATGCAGACCCTGCTCGCCGGCTTCCGGGAGGAGACGGTCGTGGTCGGCTCCCGCGCCGAGGCCCGGAGCGTCACCGCGTCGGCGGTCCCGGTGGATGTTCTGACCGCCACCGACCTCCTCAGGCAGGGAACCGGAGACCTGAAGGAGCAGCTCCGCGCCATCGTCCCGTCGTTCAATACGAATACGCAGCCGATCCAGGGAGCGTCGACGGTGGTCCGCCCCGCCATGCTCCGCAACCTGGCGCCGGACCATGTCCTGGTGCTCGTCAACGGCAAGCGCCGGCACCGTTCGTCGGTCCTCGAATGGCACGGCGGCAACGGCGTCGCCTACGGTTCGCAGGGCCCCGACATATCGGTGATCCCCGCCATCGCGCTGCGGCAGGTCGAGGTGCTGCGGGACGGCGCCGCCGCGCAGTACGGCTCCGACGCCATCGCCGGCGTGATGAACTTCCAGCTCAAGGAGGCCCGCTCGGGCGGGTCCGTCGAGCTCAACACGGGGATGTACGGCGCCGGCGACGGCGAATCGGCCCGGTTCGCCGGCAATGTCGGCCTGCCGATCGGAGCGGACGGGTTCGCCAACCTGAGCCTGGAGTACGGCAACGCGAACCCCACCGACCGGGCCGCGACTCGGCGGGACGCGATTGCGCTCGTTGCCGCCGGCAACACGCACGTCCGCTCCGAGCATCCGCAGGTCTGGGGCGATCCGGACATCGACGACGACCTGATGCTGTTCGGCAACTTCGGCTACGCGCTGCCCGCCGGCGTGCAGCTCTACGGCCACACGAACTTCGCCCGCAAGAAGGTGACCCAGGGCTTCTTCTTCCGGAACCCGAACACCCGGCTCGGCGTGTTCAGCAACGACGGCGGGCGCACGCTGCTGATCGGCGACGTGCTCGCCGCCAACGGCAGGGGCTCGGCCGACTGTCCGACCGTGACCGTCACCGGCCATGTGCCCGACCCGGCGGCGCTGCAGAGGGTGTTCGACGACCCGAACTGCTTCTCGTTCCAGGAGATGTTCCCGGGCGGCTTCACGCCGCAGATGGGCGGCACGGCGCTCGACGCGTCGCTTGCGGGCGGCGTGCGGGGCGCCACCACCGGCGGCTTCGACTGGGACGTGAGCGGCTCGGTCGGCCTGCACGGCAGCGACCTGTTCATCCGCGACACCGTCAACGGCTCGCTGGGCCCCGCCTCTCCCACCGCGTTCGACGTCGGCGCGAACCGGCAGCGGGAGCTCAATCTCCACTTCGACGCTTCGTACGCCGTCACGGACCGGATCAACCTGGCCGCCGGCGCCGAGTGGCGGGACGAGCAGTTCCGGACGCTTGAGGGCGACCGGGAGGGCTGGCTGGTCGGCCCCTACGCGCGGCAGCGCTTCATGGCCGGCGCCAACGGCTTCTTCGGCTACGGCCCGCTGCACGCGGGCGCCTGGAGCCGCTACAACGTCGCCGCCTACGGCGATCTGGAAGTGACCGACCCGGGCGACGCGTGGACGCTGGGCGGCGCGCTCCGCGTCGAGAACTTCGAGGACTTCGGGACCACGACGAACGGCAAGGTCTCGGGCCGGCTCGGCTTCGTGCGGGGCAGCGTGAGCACCGGATTTCGCGCGCCGACCCCCGGCCAGCAGAACGGGTTCAACATCTCGAGCTGGTTCGACCCGACCGTCGGCGACCTGGTCAACAACGCCGTCATTCCGTCGATCTCGCCCGCCGCGCGGCTCCGCGGCGGCCTGCCGCTGGGGCCGGAGCAGTCGGTCAACTACACGGCCGGCGTGGTGTTCGACACCGGCTCGTTCACGCTGACGGCCGACTACTTCCACATCGACGTGTCCGACCGGATCGGGATCACGAGCAACTTCTACCTGACCGACGCGGAGGTCGCGGACCTGGTGGCCGGGGGGTTCGACGCGGCGGAGAGCGTCAGGAACTTCCGCTTCTTCACCAACGCCTTCGCCACCTCCTCGCGGGGCGTCGATGTCGTCACCACCTACACGCCGCTCGCGCTACGCGGGAACACCATCGTCAGCGCCGCCTTCAACCACACCGATACCCGGGTCGCCGACAACGCCAGGGGACTGCTCGACGGCCGGCGGCTCGCGGAGTACGCCTACGCGCTGCCCCGCACCCGCGGGAACGTCGGCGTCACGCAACGCCTCGGACCGGCCAGCCTGCTCGGCCGCGTCAGCTACTACAGCGGCTGGTACGACTACGACAGCGGGTACGGCGAGATCTTCGCGCCCTCGGGCGGCCTTGCCCAGGGCTTCTTCGCCGGCCGGCCCATCGTCGACCTGGAAGTCGGCTTCCCCCTCGGCGAGGGAGCGACGCTGGCCGTCGGCGGCCGGAACGTCTTCGACGTCTACTCCCAGGTATCGGCGATCGCGATGTCCGTCGGCGAGCGGTACAGCGAGTACACGCCGTGGGGCTACAGCGGCGCCTACTACTACGTGCGTATCGGCTACGGCTGGGGTGGGTGAGTCCGGCGGGCCGCGCGCATGCCGGCCGGCGAGATCCCGGCCGGTGCCTGATTCTCCGCCCGGAGTCTGCGTCGCGGGACGGCGCAGACTCCGGGACAGATCCGGTTGAGCGGAAACCGGAGTCAAAGGGCGGCGATTGAAGAGCTACCGGCCCAACTTGAACACGTACAGCGCGTTTCCGGTGTCCGGGTGCACGATGTCGGGGCTCAGCAGCGCCGGGACGCGGCGCGGACTGCCCCCGCCCAGCCCGGTCGACACCGCGATGTACTGCGCGCCGTCGACGCCGTAGCTGACCGGGAATCCCTGCACGGACGTCCCCAGCCGCGTCTCCCAGAGCACCTCGCCGGTGGCCGCGTCGTGGGCCCGGAAGTAGCGGTCGACGTCGCCGGCGAACGCCAGTCCGCCGCCGGTGGTCAGCACCGCGGTCATGAACGCGGCGCGCTGCTCGATGCTCCAGCGCTCCTCCAGCGTGTCGACGTCGTAGGCGGCCAGCTTGCCCAGGTTGCCGTCGGTGCCCGGCATCTCGAACCAGGTCCGGTCCGCCTGCGAACCGCCCGAGCCGATCTCCAGCGCCACCTCGCGGCCGGCGATCTCCAGGCAGCTCTGGCTCAGCGGGATGATCAGCGAGCGCGTCTGGGGGCTGTAGCCCGACGCGTGCCAGTTGTGGCCCCCGGCGGTGCTCGGGCAGACCGAGACCCAGTCGCCGATGCCCATGTCGGCGATGTCCTGCCGGTAGGTCACCACGCCGGTCTCCGGGTCGATGCTCTCGAACACGTTCTGGAAGACGGTCTCCACGTGCCCGAGGTGCTCGCCAGTCTCCCGGTCGAGCTTCCACAGGATGCCGTGCTTGCCGATGGTGAGCAGCGCCTTGCGCCCGTCGCTGTCGACGAGCACCTGCTCGAACCCCTCGTCGAGGTCGAGCGCCTCGCCCGGCACGTGCTGCCGGTACCAGCGGATCGAGCCGTCGGCAGGCTCCAGGGCCAGGGTCGAGTTCGTGTAGAGCGCCGGATCGTAGACCGTCAGTCCGCGGCTGACCGGCACCCACGGCTTGGCCTGCGCGACGGGCCAGTAGAACAGGTCCAGCTCGGGATCGTAGCTGCCGGGAATCCACGAGTCGCCCCCGCCGCGCAGCGCCAGCGGCAGGTCTCCCCACGAATCGCCCCCCGGCTCGCCCGGCGCGGCGATCGTCAGGCGGCGCCACAGCTCCTCGCCGGTCTCCGCGTCGTGCGCGGTGATGAAGCAACTGTCGGGCATGAACCGCGAGCAGCCGTTGATGCCGTTGACGACCCGCCCGCCGGCGACGATCGGGCCGCTGGAGTTCGAGTAGCCGTCGTTGTAGTCGGCCATCCGGCTCTCCCAGACCAGCTCGCCGGTGCGGGCGTCGAGCGCCACCACGTGGGCGTCGCGCGTCCCCATGTAGATCTTGTCGTCGTAGATGGCGAGGTTGCGGCTGTTCGCCCCGCGCAGCGCCTCGGGCAGCGGCCGGCGGTACTCCCACAGCAGCGACCCGGTGGCGGCGTCGAGCGCCTGCACCACGTTCCCGGGGTTGGCCAGGTACATCACGCCGTCGTAGACCAGCGGCGTCGGCTGGTTGCGCCCGTCGGCCATCGACCAGACCCAGGCGAGCTGCAGACCGCCGACGTTGTCGGGATTGATCTGGTCCAGCGGACTGTGCCCCCAGCCGTCGTAGGTGCGTCGGTAGATCAGCCAGTCCTCCGGATCCGGGTCCCGCAACATCTCGTCGGTGACCGGAGCGCGATCGGCGATGGGATGCAACGTGTACGTGCCGCCGGGCAGACCGGCCGCCGCCGCGCGCGCCAGCGGCTGACCGCTGGAAGTCTGCCCCGCCGGGGGCGCCGTCACCACCCCGCCCAGCGCCACGGTCCCGGCCGCGAAGTCGTTCTCCTGCAGGATGTAGGCGACGATGCTCACATACTCTTCCGGCGCCAGCGAGCCGGCGCTCTCCGGCGGCATCGTCACCGCGATGAGCTCCAGCAGATCCTCCACCGGCTGCTCACCCCACCCGGCGCGGAACGTCGGGCCGGCCAGCTCCGGCGCCTCGAACGAGCCCCTCAGGTTCGGCAGGTGGCACGCCGCACACTCCCGATCGTAGAGCGCGCGGCCCGCCTCGGCCTCCGCGGCGGTGTACGACGCCGAGGCGAGCTGCGCCGACGCAACCGCCGGCAACGCCAGCAGCGCCGCCGCGGTCAGCATCCCCCGGACCCCACTCTTCACGTGTCCGCCGAATCGTCGTCGCTGCATCAAGTGCCTCCCCGTCTGCTCCACGCATCGTAGCCGCTGAGACATGGTCGCCGCTACTGATCTCGCCTCGCCTCGGGCAGCCGCACGCTGAGACTGCTCATGATTCCACCTCGACTTGCCGCGCCGGCGTCAGGTGCGCAAACCAGCGCCAGGCGATGTACGAGACCGCGGCCGCGCCCAGCACCGCCCCGAACAGGGCGCCGCCGTAGGCCTGGTCCAAACCGCGCTCCAGGATGCCGGGCACCGTCATGGCGGCCGTCGCGAGCACCGCGACGGCCGGTCGGTCGCGCAACACCAACAGATAGGCGCCCAGCAGCAGCCCACCGCTGAGCAGGCCCAGGACCGCCCAGGACAAGAGGCCGTCCGGCGACGTCCCCGGCGCCAGCAGGGCCCCGACCAGCACCAGGGCGGCCCCGACGGCCACTTGCCGTCGTGTCCAGTGCGCGGTCAGCGTGTTCGCCGCGGTGACGATCAGCAGCGTCAGCACGGCCAAGGTGAAATATCGTTGCAGCGGCGCGACCGCGGCGCCCAGCCAGGGAGCCAGCGCGGAGGCGGGACCGTATGCGGACCACGGCGGCACGCCGCGGTCGAGCATGCTTCCGGCCACGGCGAGCACGCCGAGAGCCCCCAGCCCGAGGGCCAAACCGGTCAGGGCCGCCGGCTGGCGGTCGCTCGCCGCCGCGCCGCTCGCGGCCGCGGCGGTATGCCCGGCCAGCAATCCGAACAGGGCGGCGCCGAGGCCACCGCCGATGAGACCGCCCACCAGAGCGATCCCGACCTGCAGCGGCAGCGGTTGGGCCGTGGACAGGCCGCTCATGAGCAGCGGCCAGTTGTTCGCCATGGTGACGACCGCGGCGGACAACCCGATGCCCGCCACGGCCAGCCCGACTCTGATGTCGAAGGCCCCGCGCGTCCAGCGGACCACGGCCAGCACCGCGCCCGCCACCAGCAGCACGCCCAGCACGACGGCGGAGGCGACACCGGCGATCGACAGCGTCGTCCGCCGCTGCTCGTCGGCCCGGCGCCACTCCTCGGGCAGGAAGACGTAGCGCCGCGTGTCGGCCACCTCGTCGCCGGCAATCTCCACCGCCACGCGAGCCTCACCGCCGGCGAGGTCGCCGACGGCCTCGTCACGGAAGGTGAACGTCCAGTCGACGCGGGCGGGCCGCCGCGACTCCTCCGCCGATACCTCGGACAGATCCGCAACGGCGCCCATTCCGGCGAGCGCCTCCCGCGCCAACGTGCGCGCCTCGTCTTCCGACAGCGCGGCGCCCGCCGTGTCCTCCGCGAGCCGGTGCTCCCGGCGACCCGGTTCCCCGTCGGGGCCGACCCACACGATGTGCTCCTCGGCGCGCGCCGCCACGTCGCCCTCGAAGCGGGCGTAACGCACACGCCAGCCCGGCCTGCCCACGTACTCGTCGAGCAGCGCGCGGTAGCGTTCCTCTCCCGCCTCGGTCCAGACGAAGCGGTGCTGCAGCCCGAGGCCGCTCGCCACCCGGCTCGACTCGGTCCACGCATCGGGATCGACGCCCCGCGCCGCGAGCACTTCGCGGGCGGCGGCCACGGCCTCGGCCCGGCCCACCTCCAGCGGCGGCGACTCGCTCGGCGTAGCCGCGGCATAGGCCCAGAGCCCGAGCCCCACGATACCGATCGCCGCGACCGCCGGCAGGCCCGGCAACCCGGCCGCCTCGCGCACCGGCGGGGCCGCCGGCTCCACGGGCGCCTCCTCCGCGGGCGGGCTCCACGCCTGGTTTCGCAGCGCCGCGGGCGCCTCGATCCATCCGCCGCCGCGATAGCGGGCGCTGCCGACCACCCACAACGGGATCAGGAAGATCAGCCCGAAGATCGACTGATCCACCCACGCGCCCGGCGCCGACGAGACGAACAGCGGGATGCCGAACAGCACCGCGTCGAACGCGAAGTGCATGACGATGGCCGGCAGCAGTCCGAAACGCAGGTACAGCAGCCCGAAGATGGTCGACGGCACGATCAGCTCGATGAGCCGCGCGTAGGACGGCTGCGTCGGGTAGGCCGCGTGGCCGGCCCCGAAGATGACGATCTGCAGGACGAACGCCCCCGCGATCCAGGCCCGGCGGTTGCCGAACCGGTCACCGATGAGGGCGGCGCCGGCCAGCGGGACCGCCCGGAACAGGCACTCCTCCCAGAATCCCGCCTGCAGCGAGATGGCGAGCGGGCTGAGCCACGGCAGCACCGTGGCGAGCGAATCGGGGTTGACCAGCGCGTCGGACGGCGACCACCAGCCGAGGTAGCCGATGGTGAGCCAGTAGAAGGTGACGAGAAACGCCAGGTCGATGCCGACGATCAGGTAGCCGGCCACGGTATGGCCCAGCACCGTCCACGAGCGGGCGCCCTCGCGCGACCAGACGCGCCAGAACTGCAGGTGCTCGGGGAACGCGCGCCGCGACAGGCTCTCGGCGGCCATGAACGAGAGCGTGAAGACACCGGTGAACGCCAGGAACGCGGCGATCTGCGTGGTCACCTGCTGGATCGCGAAGCTGGTTTCGGATGTCGCCGTGTCGTAGCCCATCCACAGCAGCGGCCACTGGTTCAACCCCGACAGCAACTGCGCGAAGGCAATCGACGCGCCCCACACGAGCGGCATGCGCCACAGCACCCGCCGCTGCCGGAGCAGCACGAACAGCCCGACGCCGAGGCCGCCGACGCCGTAGACGAGGAGCATCGCGAAGCTGCCGGCGATGGTGATGCCCTCGTTGGCCGAGCGCATCCGCTCGAAGCGGCGGTCGAAGGCCTCGGGAACCTGCAGCAGGTGCGTCAGCTCGCTCAGCCGGTCGCCGCTGACGACCAGGCGCAGGCGGAAGCGGCCCTCCCCGGCCTGTACGTCCGTCCGCTCGTAGACGAACGTGTGGTCGACCCGCCCGCCCGGATGCTCTTCCTGTGATGCCTCCACCGGCGCGTAGAGATCGAGCGTGACGTTCCACGGGACACCGATCCCATCCTCCGCGATGGCGCGGGCCGCGTCGGGGTCCAGCGCGGGGCCCGGCTCGTCCTCCGACAGCCGCTCGCGGAAGCCGTAAGGCGTGCCGTCGGGACGGAAGCGCACCTCCGCCTCGCGCACCTCGCCCCCGCGGAAGTGCCGGACGACCCACTGGTAGGGTTGGAACGGCCCGTCGGCGAGCAGCCCGGCGAACGCATCGGGTCCACCCCCTTCGAGCTCGACGAAGCTGCGCACCCGGTCGTCCACCCGGAAGCTGGCCGCCTGCCGGAAGTCCGACGGTCCCCAGTCGAGCTCGCCGGCGAGCCGCCGCGCCTCGGACAAGGCCGTGGCCCGGTCCATCTCCAGGTCGAGCTCGACGATGGAGAACGCGCGCGGGAAGTTGGTTACCGCGAACGCGGCGCACGCGACGGCGAATGCGGCGAACGCCGCCCAGAAAACCGGTTTCCGGAACATGGCCTACTCCATGGGGAAGCGATCGCTGCGCGAGGCAATCGAGTTCGGGGCTGCCGGCGCCCTGCTCGTTCGCCTGCGTCTTCCGGCTCGGCGACCCACCGGGCGGGAAGCGCCGTTTGAGTTTCCTCGCTATTCCCGTCAGTGTAGAGCACATCCATGCCACAGGACACACAGTGCTTTATCGCGCTGATGCGCGGCCTCAACGTCGGCGGGCAGAACGTCATCGGCAAGGACGACCTGGTCCGCTGCTTCGCGGATCTCGGGTTCGACAGCGTTCGCACGTACATCCAGAGCGGCAACGTGCTGTTCCGCTCGGAAGAATCGCGCGTGGCGACGCTGACCGGCGCGATCGAGGCGGCGCTTTCCGAGCGGCTCTCGAACCCGGTGCGGGCCGTCGTCCTCGCCCGCGCGCGCTACCGGGCCGCGGTGGCGGCCGCCCCGGACGGTTGGGGCAGCGACGACGACCGGAAGCACAACGCGGCGTTCACCCTCCGCGGCGTCACGCCGCAACGGGTCATCGCGCAACTGCCCCTCCCGAAGGAGGACATCGAAACGGTCACCGCCGGACCGGGCGTGATCTTCTGGTCCATCTCGAAGCGGCACCAGACCCGGACGACGTGGATGAAGGTGGCCGCGGCCCCCGTCTACCAGCACGTCACCGTCCGCAACCACCGGACGGTCTTCAGGCTGCGGGAGCTTCTGGAAGCGCTGTAGGCCGGACCTGCCGGGTCAGCCGCGACAGGTCCCGGCCGCGGCGAGTCGCAGCCGCAGCTACGTCCCGGCCGCGGCGAAGGACTACAACCGTGCGCGCTGCTTGTCGGCGCGTGCCCTCGTCACCAGCAACCAGTCCGGCAGGTGCCGTACGAGGTAGCGCACGAGGACGGACATCCGCCACGGGAACTCGCAGACCTGCTTCTTGCGCCGGATGGCCCGGGCCATGAGTGCGGCCGCGCGCTCGGTCTCCATCAGGAACGGCATGCGGAAGCGGTTGCGGTCCGTCATCTCCGAGCGCACGTAGCCGGGATGGACGAGCGTGGCCCGGATGCCGGCCAGCGCCCAGTCCGGCCGCATGCCCTCGATCAGGCGGGTGAGCGCCGCCTTGGTCGCGCAGTAACCTGCCGCGCCGGGGAGTCCGCGGTATCCGGCGAGACTCGAGATGGCGACGACGTGGCCGGCCCTGCGCTCCCGCATCGACGGAATGACCGCCTCGATGGCGTAGAACGCGCCGAAGACGTTCACGCCGAACTCGGCTTCGAGCGCGTCCGCGTCGGGCTCCAGCGCCTCCGTGCCGAGTGCGATGCCCGCGTTGACCACGAGCAGGTAGATGGGGCCCAGCCGCTCGGCCAGCGTCCGCATCGCCTCGTGGACCTCGTGGCGCTGTGCGGCGTCGGCCGCCACGCATTCGGCGCGGGCGCCGGTCGCGCGAATCGCGGCGGCCAGGCTCTCCAGCCGATCCAGGCGGCGGGCGGTCAGTCCGAGGTTGTATCCGTCGCGGGCCAGCTCGAGGGCCAACGCCCGCCCGATCCCGCTCGACGCGCCGGTGACCACCGCAACTCGTCGCATGCTTCTCTCACTAGTAGAGCCGATCGCTGCTGCATTCTACGCGCTGGCACGCAAGGCTCGGCACACGACTCGATGGACCCGTTTCGTCAGTCCAGCCGGGCCAGACGGTCCGCGCATTCGGCCACGCCGGCCTCGACCCCGACGGCGCTGTACAGGTCTCGAGCCCGCTCCCACAGTATCCGGGCCTCCTCGACCTGCCCCAGCTCCTCCTTGAGGATCGCCATCGGCCGCAACGCATTGGCGTGATCCAGCTTCGCGGCGCCCGTCACGTGACTGCCATAGAGGGACAGTGCTTCCTCGTAGCACGCCTCGGCCTCGGTCAAGCGCCGGGCGTGCCGATGCACGTCTCCGAGATGCCGCACGGCATGGGCCAGCCGGAGCGGATCGGCGACGGCCCGCGCCACCGTGACCGCTTCCTCGAAGCAGGCACGTGCGGCGTCGTGGCGCCCGGCGTCCTGCTCGACGTGGCCGAGCTTTCCGAGCGCCACGACCAGCTCCCGGTCGGCGCCGGCCGCGCGGCAGATGGCGATCGCCTCGACCAGATACCCACGCACTTTCCCCGCGACGGCTCGGGCATCGGCCTCCGCGGCGGGCGGTGCGGCCAGCTTGTCACGACGGAGAGCCCAGGCTTGCCGGATGAGCGTCAACGCGTCAGCGGCTGAAGGCATCCGGGAAGTCTAGTGGCAGGCTCGATTGCGACCTCCGACCGTAGTCATTCGTCCACGGTAGGCAGGGGAAACAGGGCACGTGAACGGGGATGCGACGGAATCGCCGCCGGAAGGAACGAACCCGCCTCCGCGCGGGCGGGAACGGATCCGTCCCCGGTGCTAAACTACGCGGTTTCCGCGGCGCCTCGCTGGCCTCTTCCTGCGCTCGTTGCCGATTTCACCGTGGTCCCATGACCCATCCCTCGCGCGTTTCGCTCGTGGCCGCCTTCGCGGCCGTTTACATCATCTGGGGGTCGACCTACCTGGCCATCAGCTGGGCGGTGGCGGAGATCCCGCCCTTCCTGACGGCAGGCGGGCGCTTCCTCGGCGCCGGACTCGTCTTCGTGGCGCTGGGCGTACGCGCGGGCGCGGCGCGGCCGACCGCCCGCGACTGGCTGACCACGGCGCTCATCGGCCTGCTGATGGCGGTCGGCGGCAACGGGTTGGTGAGCTGGGCGCTGCAACGCGTGCCGTCCGGCATCGGCGCGCTGCTGGTCGCGATGGTGCCGTTCTGGGTGGCGCTGATCGACTGGTTGCGGCCCCGCGGCGGGCGGCCGCCGGGACAAGTGATCCTCGGGCTCGCGCTCGGTTTCGCCGGCGTCGCGCTGCTCGTCAACCCGACCGACATCGCCGGCGCGCGCACCCTCGACCTGGTCGGCGCGGGAACCATCGTCGTGGCCAGCCTGCTGTGGGCGACCGGCTCGGTCTACTCCCGCCACGCGTCGCAGCCGGCGTCGCACTGGCTGTCGGCCGGCATGCAGATGCTCGGCGGCGGCGCCGTCCTGATGGCGCTGTCGGCGACCACGGGCGAGTTCTCCACGGTCGACTGGACCACCGTCTCCCCCACCGCCTTCGGGGCCTGGGTCTACGTCGCGGCGTTCGGGTCGGTGGCCTACGGCTGCTACCTGTGGCTGCTGAAGGCGTCCACCCCGGCCAAGGCGGCCACCTACGCCTACGTGAACCCGGTCATCGCCCTCTTCCTCGGCTACCTGCTCGCCGACGAGACGCTGACGCTCTGGTCGATGGGCTGCTCGGCCGTGGTCGTGGCCGGCGTGCTGCTGGTCGTGTCGCGCTGACGGCTCAATGCAGTTGCGACCCCGACCACAGATTGATGACGGCGACGCCCGCGATGATGAGCCCCATCCCGACGACCGCGGGCGGATCCAGCCGCTGGCCGTGCACGACCAGGCCGAGCAGCGCGATCAGGACGATCCCGACGCCGGCCCAGATCGCGTAGGCGATGCCGACCGCCAGCCGCTCGAGGCATAGCGACAGGAAGTAGAAGGCGGCGCCGTAGCCCACCACCACCACCGCGCTCGGCAGCAGGCGCGTGAATCCCTCGGTCGACTTCAGCGCGGTGGTGGCGGCCACCTCCGACGCGATGGCCAGCGCCAGGTAGAGGTAGTGCATTTGCTCGATTCCCTTGCGTAGCGGAAGGGACCGGAAGGTAGCCGGATCCTCCCGGCTATTCACCCTGTTGGTTGCGCGAAGGATCGAGCCGAAACGTCACCCTGACGTACCGGTTGCGATCGTCCTGTGCAATCTCCGGCTCACTCCCGTTGAACTCACGCATGTCTCGACGCATCATCGGCCAACCTCTTCCCCGCTGCTCCATGAATCCCATGGCAAGCATGTAGTTCGCCAGAGACTCGTTGCGCGAACGGGGATGGGCACCGGCGCGAACGCTCTCCACGCTCATGTGGTTGGGTAGCGTGCCCGGGCTCGTGACGTCGACATGCCGGCCAAAGACCTCGAACAGCACTTTGGATCCCGTAATGGAGTAGTCACGGTGTACGACCGCGTTGACCAGTGCTTCCCGAATCGCCGGCCGTGGCAGCAGCGGGCGATCCTCGCGGATCAGCCCCCGATACGTCTCGAATCGCCCAAGGCCGGCGAACCAGCCGACCGCTCTTTCGACCTGCTCGTCCAGACGTCCGCCGGCATCCGCTACTTGCAGCGAATCAGAAGCCCTGTCCTCCCCGGCGTAGGCGACACACTCCACGCGGAAGCTCCGTGTCTGTGGATAACGCTGCGGGTCCCTGCCGAATGCCAGCACGCCGTAGAGCGTGGCCCGCAACGCGTCCCCGCTCTTCGTCAGGACGCCGCGATTGCGTAAATCGTCTTCCTCGGCCGGCTGCGGCTCCTCCTCGGTGTCGAGACCGAGTGCGCGCAGATAGGCGCCGAATCTCGCCAGGTCGATGTGACTCGACGTTGCAGCCAGTATCGAGCGCTCTTCGGTCAGTATGTACCCGAAGTCGTTGTAGAGATCCTGCAGCTCGCTCGGCGACGGCTCGACGCTGCTGCGTGCACGCCGCACCCACACGCGACCGTCGTAGCGCAACGGCTCGAGGCCGCGCTGCCTGGGAACCTCGATCCAGTGCACCCATCCCGACGGATCGTGATGTCTTCCACACAGCGCCGATACCGGTGCGCTGCAGCCGGTCTGAAGAAAGCTCGTCAGGCGTTCCTGAACGCTCTCCGTATCCTCTCGGACGCCCACGATTGTCTGCGAGTCGTCGACGCCCAGGATGATCACGCCGCCCTCGGTGTTCGCGAACGCGCACATCGCCCTCCCGATCCCCGGCAAATCGAGCCCGCGCTTGAACTCTGTCGAGGCGCCCTCGCCGGCCGCGATGCGTTCGAGTACGCCAAGCCACTCCATCCTGAGATCTCAGAATCCGTATTTCAGACGCCGGAGGCGAAACGCCTCGTCGCCGCCGTCGACGGTCTGCACGATGGCGTCTCGAACGGCCGGCTCTTCGATGGCGCCAGCGCGGGCCACATGGCCACGGCTTGCGGTAGCTTCCAGGTGAATGACCTGATCCGCATCGCCGTTCACGACGATGTTGGCGTTGTGCGTTGCGACAACGATCTGCCGGCGTCCCTTGAGCCGCTTGAGGGCGGGGAGCACCGTTCCAAAGAGGAACCTGTTGTCCAGCTCATCCTCGGGCTGATCGATCACCAAAGGACGATCGTCATTCGTCTCCAGCACCAGAGACAGCAACACGCTCACCCGCTGACCGCCGGAGAGGTCGTCCAGCCGCCGGTAGCTGCCGTCGTCCATCCTGAGCTGGATCAGATAGCGGTCCCGGCATCGAAGGGCCGCCAGTTCTCGTCTCTTCGCGGCGGAGAGACACTCCTCGAAAGTCGCCTCGACAGCGGGACTCATGTCAACCTTCCACAACTGCCCGGCCGTGAGCCCTTCGAGCAGTTCCTCCGGTGAGGGTCGCTGTGCGTCTTTCAGCTCGTTCCACCACCGCGTGATGCCCTTTTGCCTGAATGCCTTCAGGAACTTCTCCAGCGGATCGCGACGACCGGCGTCGACCCGCCGCACGGATATCCGACCACCGAACTCCGTCCGAATCACTTGGATGACTCGGTCGAACGCTTGCCGTTGCTCATTCACGAGGCCCTGCCGGTCGGCAAGCAGCGTGGCGAACGAGCGCTTGGCGGCGATGCACTTGCTGTGCACCTCCTCCAAGTTCGCCTGATAGCTCGGCACAAGAGACGCCTGACGGTTCAGCGCCTGAAACTCCCTGATTCTTGCCCCGTCCAACCCGCGAGCCGCCAGCTTTTGGTCGACCTGCTCTCGTACGGCTCGCTCGTGGGCGCTCAACGCTTTCGCGAACGAAGCAGATGCCGCTTTCGCGCCGGCCAGGTCATCGTTCACGGAGCGAAGCAAGCCGCGAATGCGCTCCCAGCGCGTCTGAAGGTCGTCTTTCGGCTCGCTCAGATTCGCATCCCGCAACACATCCGCTACGTGGTCATCGATCTCCGGCAGTTCGAACCCGTCCACGGCGCCCTGCACGCGTCCTGCCTCTGTCGTCAGCTCCTCCGTGAGTTTCTCGACCTCTCGCCAGCGGCGAACGTCGCGCGAGGCGCGGTGCAGCTCGTCTATTCCAGCATCCGAGAACGCGTCGAGCTCCTCGGCCGCCTTACGAGTCCGCTCGAGCGCCTGCTCCGCGTCGGCAAGCTCCTCGTCGAGCTTCGCGAGGTACCTGGCCGCACGAGCCAGTTCCTCGTCCAGTGCATTCAAGCGCCCGTCACGCACCTGAATGTCCTCCCGCTCCGAGACCACTAGGCGCGCCAGAACGTCCTCCACGGCCTCGGGTTCCTGAGCCAGCCGCTGCAATTCGCTCTGCGTATGGAACACGGCGGGCCACCGCAGGCGCGGCGACTCGGTCGGATCCTGGCCGGGACAGTCCAGCGTGACCTCCGGCGATCCGCCGAGAAAGCCGTCGCGACCCCGCTTTTCGACCTGCTTCCTGAGACCGTCGTCTTGAGGCAGGCTTGCTTCCACGTGCACGCGCAGACCATCGAGCAACGTGCTCTTGCCCGTCATGCTGCCGCCGATGATGCACGTCAGGTCCGGGCTGAGCTCGAAACGACTCTCTGAACGGCTCCCACCGCCGCCACGAAAGAACGACGCTCCCCCCGTTACCGTGACGGACTTGAGCCACGGTCGCGCGTTCAGGGTCACGTCGGGGAGATTGGAAATCTCGGTCAGTTCGCCGTCCGCGCCCCGTTGGTACGCGATCCTCATCCGAGAGTCGCTTGCAATGAAAGCCTGCCGTAGCGCCTCGATCCGTGGATTGGCGAGCTTGAACCACGTGTGTCTATGCCCGACGTCGCTGATCGAATAGGCGTCGCTCCCGTGGAAGAACGCCTGGCGGTATCGGGTCATGCCATCCGCCAGCCACGAGCGATCCTTCAAGGTGTCTTCGGTCAGCTTGTTGTCACCGAGCTCGAGACCCGCCAGCTCGACATGTGGAAAGTCCCGCAACACCTGGGCCTTTTGTGCGCCCAGCAGACCCTTGTCGGTCTCGATATGGGGTGCGAGCGTGAGGTAGTTCCACTGCCTCCCGCCGTCTCGCTCCCTGGGCGACTCCTTGCCGTGAAAGGCCCGCAGCTCGTTGAACGCGTCGCCGGCATCCTTGTTGGACACCTGAAGCTCGTTGCCGAGCCACGGAGTCACGCCGCCCATGGCCAGGTTGAAGGCCCTGAAGTAGCGGTCACGCCCGACTTCCGGATCGAACAGGAACAACAGATGCAGCCCTCGACTCCCCTGCCTGAACGACGGTTCGAAGCCCGGGAACACCGCGTACACCTTGTCCCGGAACGGCGTCCCGTCGTCGTCGTCGCCGCTGCTCCACTCTTCCACGATCCGCCACACCGCGCTGGCGGCGGCGGCACTCCCCATGCGAGGCGAGTGCGGCGTGATGCCGAGCACTCGTACCCCTCGCTCCGCCGCACACTGCAAGAACCGTCGAGCGTAGGAGGTGAGCGTCTCTTCCGATTCTGGAGACCCGCTGACGCCGGGCGGCAGCTTCGCCCGCCCGCCGGGACGATCGTCGATCGTGTGGATGTGGAGGTCCGCCTTGAACCAACGCGCCCCGGGGACCTCCCGCCGCCACCGGTCGGTGTCTCGTCGCACGAACGACATCACGGCCTCCGTTGTCGCGACGAACACACCACGATCGACGTCATTGGCGCTCGGACTCGAGCTGCGCGAGGTAGAGCTGCTCCAGCCGCTCCACCGCTTCGCGGAAGCCCTCCGGGTCGACGAACGTGTCGGGGCTGTACTCCTGCCCCGGCTCGTACTTGTCGTGCAGGCCGTACTGCCCGCCGTGGGCGGCAACCCAGACGTCGACGTCCAGCGCCTTCTGCTTGCGGAACGTCTCGGCGAAGTCGTCGGCCACGCCGGGGTAGGTGGGATCGACGACGAGCTGCTTGCCGGGGTTGATGGTGGCCATGTTGGCGATGGCCACGTTGTAGTCGCGTCCGCCCTCGCTGACCGTCATCAGGTAGCTGGAGCTGCCGGCGGTGTGTCCCGGACTCAGCATCACGGTCAGGCGCGCGTCGCCGAGCTGCAGCACCTCGCCGTCCTCGATGACGCGGTCGACCGACACGGGCCGGAACGACTGCCGGCCGCCGAAGTGCGGATCGCTGAAGCCCCCGTCCTCCAGCACCGGCGCGTCCTCGGCCGTCGCCCACATCTCGGCCCCGACCGCCTCCTTGATCTGGGCCAGCGCGGCGGTGTGGTCCCAGTGCGCCTGCATCTGCAGCAGCACCCTGACGTCCTCGAGCCGGAACCCGAGCGATTCGATGTTGTCGCGGATCAGCGGAATCGAATCCTCGAGCCCGGTGTTGATCAGGAAGTGCCCCTCGTCGGAGGTGACGAGGAACACGGCCAGATCGTAGGTGCCGACGGCGTAGAGGTTGCCGATGACCCGGTGCCCGGGGAACGGGCGCGCCCAGCCGTCCGGCTGCGCGGCGGCGGTCGCGGCGGCCTCCGCTTCGTCCACGCGAGCGCCGCCCAGGATCCCCGGCATGCTGTAGTTCCCCTCGTGACAGGCGTACTCGTACAGCGGCTGGTCGGTCCGCTGCATCGGGATGGACGCCGTCCACGGACGCGTCCAGGTCTGCGGATCGGTGACGGTGTAGGTGTACTCCAGCGTGTCCGCGTCGACGCGGGTGAGGCGTTCGACCAGGGTCATGTCCGGGGTCGTGCCCCGCCATCGGCGCTGGTCGTAGAAGTTCCCGGTCTCGATGACCAGGGTGTCGCCTTCCCAGCGGCCGCGCGAGTCGCCGGACCACTGCCGCATGTGCTCCGGCAGCGGCGGGCGGCCGTCGAGCGGGACCACGCGCACGGTATGGACCATCTCGGTCACCAGCACCACCTCGTCCGGGGTCTGGAAGACCTGCAGGTTCTGGTTGTAGCCGCCGGGGGTGATCGGCGGGCCGGCGTTGAAGCCGAGGATGCAGCGATCGTAGGCGCTGCGGTCCAGCCACGAGTCGGCCGGGTGGTCACGCCGGTAGGCGCGACTGGCCTCCGTGCGCTCCCGGCCCTCCGGCGACATCTCCGGGAGCCGGCCGTTGGGCGGATCGACGATGAGCGACGTGCGCCGCGTGCCGACGGTGCGCGTGCCGCGGTCGAGCCAGAAGTTGTTGTAGAAGCCGGGGGCACCGTCCTCCCCGCGGTCCACGCTCTCGGTGGCCGTGGTGCGCCGGGCGGCCCGGTTGGCGAGCTCCGTATTGCGGTCGACCACCTCCTGCTCCAGGTTGGCGGCCTCTTCCGCGGTCAGAAAAGCCTGATCGCCCAGCTCCTCCGGGCGTTCCAGCGGCGTGATGGTGCGAAAGTCCCAGATGCCCTGCAGATCCGGATCCCCCCACCCCGTCCGCAGGTCGGTCTGGGCGGTGGACGGAGCCGCCGGCAGCAGCACGAGTGCGGCCAGCACGGCCGCGGCGCTCACGGACGCGAATACCCTATGGCGCATCGGAATCCCCCCTGTGTCTTGTCGAGTCTGCCCAATATACCCTCTCGCCCGGCCGCATCAGCGTCTCGTCGGGCAACCGGTGACGGCGTTACACTGCTGATACACGGGACGGAACAACCGACCAGGAGGATCACATGCGCTGCCGATTCCTCGTCGCCGGGTTCGTGCTCCTCATGATGCTGACCACTGCGCTGGCCGTGCCCGCGACCGGCCAGACGCGGGACGGCGCACCGGAGGGTTGGACGGCGCCCCGAACCCCGTGGGGTGACCCCGATCTGCAGGGGCAATGGAACAGCCAGACGTCGACCCCGCTGGAGCGCCCCCTCGAAGGACGCCTGGCCGAGACCGACAACCTGTCGCCGGGAGAAGCGCAGGCCATCGAGGACGCCAACCGCGCCGCCTTCGACCTGCCGCCGCGGGAGGGCAGCGTCGGCAACTACAACGCGTTCTGGCGGGACGTCGGCACGGCACTCACCCGCACGTCCCTGATCGTGGATCCGCCGGACGGCCGCATTCCGCCGCTCTCGGCCGGGGGTGAGGCACGCATCGCCGCCGAACGTGCCGAGCGGAGTCAGCGCGGCCCCGCCACGTCTCCGGACACCTACAGCGACCTGAGCCAGTGGACCCGCTGCATCTCGCGCGGCTGGAACGGCATCGGGAGCTGGTACAGCAGCAATTACCAAATCTTCCAGGTGCCGGGCTACGTCGTCGTCTACCAGGAGCTGATCCACGAGCCGCGGATCATCCCGCTCGACGGCCGCCCGCATGTCGCGGAATCGATCCGCCAGTGGCTCGGCGATTCGCGCGGCCACTGGGAGGGTGACACGCTGGTCGTCGAAACCACGAACTTCACCCCGAAGACCAACTTCCGCGGGTCGCGCGACACCCTGCACTTGACCGAGCGCTACACGCGCGTCAACGACGACACCATCGACTACCGGTTCACCATCGACGACCCGCACACGTTCCAGCGGCCGTGGACCGTCGTGCGGCCGATGAATCGGATCACCGACCGCGTGTCGATCTTCGAGTACGCGTGCCACGAGGGGAACTACTCGATGGAGGGCATCCTGGCCGGCGCGCGGGCCGAGGAACGGGAGCGTTGACGCTCTACGCGGACGATTTCACCAATGTCGTTCAGGGTCGAGAAGCATGACCAGAAAAGGCGGGACCGGAAACGATGCGCGGGCGGTCAGGATTGGCCGCCGAGAGGCCGTGCGCCTGCTGGGAGCCGGAGCAGGAATCGGCGTGGCCACCGCCTGGGCACGGGGTGCGAGCCCGCGGGCGTCCGGTAGACAGGCAGCGGGCCAGGGGGCGTCCTCCATCACGTTCCCGGACGGAGCCGTCGTCAGGACAGTGCTCGCCGACGTCGATCCGGTGGAGATCGGCTCGGGGGCCACGCTGTTCCACGAGCACCTCTCGTTCGACTACGCCAGCCCGCCGGCCGAGCCGCGGCGGCCCGGCACCCCGGCTCCCCCGGCCCCGACGAACGAAGAGATGGTCGACCTGCTGGTCGAGGAGCTGCGCATGGCCGCCTTCGACGGCGTGAGCTGCATCGTCGACTCGTCCATCGGGCCGCGCACGAATCAGCAGCTCGAGAACCTCACCGCCATGGCGACGCGCTCCGGCGTCCACGTCGTGGCCGGCGGCAGCTACTTCCTGCAGCCGCGCTATCCGGAGGAGATAGCCGGGCTGGACGAGGACGCGCTCGCGGCGCACCTGATCGAGCAGGCGGCGGGCGAGCGGTGGGGAGCGCTCGGTGAGGTGGGCAGCTCGTTCCCCGCCATGCACGATGAGGAACGCCGGATGATCCGCGCCGTCAGCAAGGCCCACCGCCGGACGGGGCTGCCGATCTTCACCCACGTCCCGCACGAGAGCTGCCCTTCGTGCGCCATCGAGCAGATCGACCTCTACGAGTCGGCGGGCGTCGACATGGGGCACCTGTGCATCGGTCACCTGTCGACCATCCAGCGGTCGGACGACCCGGGCTGGGAGACCCACAAGGAGATCGCCGGCCGCGGCGCGTTCATCGGCTTCGATACGGTCGGCCACCGCATGAGCGCGTCGTTCATCCCCGAGCGGGAAAAGGTGGACATGGTGCTCAACGCCCTGGAGGCAGGCTACGAGGACCACATCCTGCTGTCGTCGGACTTCGCCAACACGGCGCAGATCAAGGCGAACTGGGGCAACGGCTTCTCCACCGTCCTGGTGCAGTTCGTCCCGAAGCTGCGGTACTACGGGGTGCCGGACGAGACGATTCGCAAGATCCTGGTCGACAATCCGCGGCGCTGGCTGGCGCACGTGCCGGGCGCGGCGTAGCTACCCCCGGGCGTCGTCGCTCTCGATGCGGCCGTCGACGAGGCGGACGAGGCGGCGGGCGCGCGCCATGACCCGCGGATCGTGCGTCGAGAACAGGAAGGTGACCTGCTGCTCGCGGTTGAGGGTCTCCATCATCTCGAGCAGCGCCTCGGCGGTGGCGGAATCGACGTTGGCGGTCGGCTCGTCGGCGAGGACGATGGCGGGACGGGCCGCGATCGCCCGCGCGATGGCCACGCGCTGCTGCTGGCCGCCGGACAGCTCCGACGGCCGCCGGTGCTCCATGCCCTCCAGCCCCACCTGGGCCAGCAGCGCCATGACCCGCTCCCGGCGCTCCGCTTCGGCGACTCCCTGCACCGCCATCACGATCTCGGCATTCTCGTAGGCGCTGAGGACCGGCAGCAGGTTGTAGGCCTGGAACACGAAGCCGATCCGTTCGCGGCGCAGGCGGCTGAGCTCCTTGCGGGTGAGGGCCCCGAGGTCCGCGCCCTCCAGCCGCACGGTGCCCGACGTCGGGGTGTCGAGGGCGCCGATCAGGTTGAGCGCGGTGGTCTTGCCAGAGCCCGACGGGCCGCTGATGGCCGTGAACTCGCCGGCTTTCACTGTCATCGTGAGGCCGCGCAGCGCCTCGACGTGCTGATCACCTTGCCGGTAGATCTTCCTGACGTCGTCGAGCGCGACCACGGGAGTCTCACCGCCGCCACCGTTCATGACGCACTGCCTCCGCAAGTGTCGCGCCGGATCTTCTGGATGCCTGGTCGCGATCTGGACCTGGACCTAAACCAGCCGAATCGTCTCCACCGGATCGGCCTGTCCCGCCCGCCAGGCGGGATAGACCCCCGACAGCAGGATGGCGACGAGCGCCGAGATGCCGATGAGCGCAACGTTCTCGCCGTAGATGCCGACCCGCATGACCGTCGACATGCCGACGCCGGCGACCTCCATCTGGTCCGCCGGGATCAATCCCGATATGTCGATGCCAGTCGACGCGAGATAGAGATACGGTCCGATGGTGACCGCGGCGGCGGCGGTCAGGCCGATCACCGCCAGCCAGGCGCTCTCGATCATGATCAACCGGAAGAGCTGCCCCGGACTGAAGCCGACGGCGAGCATGATGCCGAACTCGCGCAGGCGCTCCATCACGCTGACGAAGAGCGTGTTGAAGATCCCGGCCGCCACGAGCACGGCGAGCACCAGCATCATGACCTTGGCGCCGCCCACCTTCATGGCGATGAAGACCGCCAGGTCCGGCTGCAGCTCGTGCCACGCCAGCACGGCGACGTCCGCCGGGGCCGCCGCGCCGAGGGCGGCGACCGCGGCGTCGCTGGCGCGCTGGTCGTCCACGAAAGCCGCGATCTGGATCGCCTCGTCGGGCGCGAAGCCGACCACCTCCCGCACCGCGTCGATGGGCAGCAGGCAGATGCCCGCGTCGACGCTCGGCGAGCCGGTGCGCACGATGCCGGAGACGCGCGCGAGGGCGCTTACGATCTCGCCCTCCTTGTCGGTCAGCGTGTAGACCAGCTTCGACCCGAGCTCGACGTCCAGGTTCGAGGCGAGCTTCTCGCCCAGGATGATGCCGCCGTCGGTCGACGAGCCGAAGAACTCGCCGTCGACTATGGCCTCGATGAGCGACAGCGTCTCGTCGTCCTCCTGCTCCGGGGAGACCGCGATGAAGCCGGCGCCGACGTTCTCGCGCGCGGTCGCGAGCATGGTGAACCCGGTGATGCGCTCGACGACCCCGATGACGTGGGGGTCGTCCGCGGCCAGGCGCTTCAGAGTATCGGTCCCCTGCACGGTGCGCGTCAGCGTGGGGGTATCGAGATACTCCGGATGCTGGATCGTCACGTGCCCGGCGCCGAGCCGGGCCGCCAGTCGGATCATGTCGGCCCAGTTGCGGTCCTGCATCGCCATCATGATGACGGCGAGGAAGACGCCGAAGACGATCGCCGACAGCGTGATGTACGTGCGGCGGCGATTGCGCCACAGGTTGCGCCACGCCATCGTCGCGAGACTGCTGCCCTTCATCGCGCTGCCCTCATCATTCTCTCCACCGCATCCCTGCTTGCTTCTCTTCTACATTCGCCGGGGGCGCAGCCGGCCGCGACGAGTCGCTTCGCGGCCCCGTGGCCGTTCCGGCCGCGCATCACTGATGCCGCATCGCCTCCACCGGGCTGATACGGGCCGCCTTCAGCGCGGGATAGATCACCGCCAGAAGCACCAGAATGACCAGGTTCGCGGTCGGGGCCGCGAACGTGGCCGGTGTCACCGCCGCCCGCCAGACCGTCGCGATCGTCGCGCTCAACACTTGCACGCCGCCGAGCGCGCCGGTGTCGATGCCGAACTCCACCAGGTACCACAGCGTCGGGACGGCGAGCGCCACGCCGACCGCCAGGGCGAGGCCGGTCTGCAGCCCGCTCTCCACGAAGATGAGCCACACCACCTGCCGCGGCTCGACGCCCAGCGCCTTGAGGACGCCGAACTCGCGGATGCGCTCGAACACCGCCATCAGCATCGCGTTCAGGATGAGAATCGCGACGACGATGTAGATCACCGCCGAGACGATCTGCATCGAGGCGTTGGCGGAGTCCAGATAGGTGGCCAGCGTCGGCAGCAGCGTCCGCCAGGACCGCGTATCGAGGCCTGGGGCCAGCCCCTGCACCGCCTCGACGGCCGCCGGCAGCTCGACGTCGTCCGGCTTGCGCACGACAATCCGGTGCGCGCCCGACGGCAGCACGAACAGCTCGCGGAACGCCGCCTCGTTGAGAAAGACCGTGGAGCGGTCCACGCCGTCGCTCACGCTCTGCAGGATCCCGCGCACCGCGTAGAGATCGTTCGCGATGCTCCCGTCGGCCGCCTGGCTGAGAACGATGAGCTCCCCGCCGATCTCCAGGTCGAGCGAGCGCGCGAGCCGGCGTCCGACGACGACGCCGTACGGATCTTCGGCGTCGAGCCAGGCGCCCTCGGCAAGGCGCGTCGAGATGGCGCTGACGCCGGCGTCGGCCCGCACGTTCAACCCTTGCAGCGACACGCCGGCCGCCGACACCCCGGCCGCGGCGAGCCCGCCGCCCACGAGCCGCGCACTGGCCCGGAACCCCGCCGCCTCCAGCGCCGGAATCAGCGTGTCGACGTCATCGATGCGCGTGTACAGCGACGGATCGTCGAGGTAGGTCGGCGCGTGGACCTGCAGGTCGCCGATCTCGACGTCGATCACCGTCCGCTCCATGTCGGCCAGCAGGCCCTGGAGCATAGCGAACCAGACGACCATGGCGAAGAAGCCGAACGCCATCGCGGCCACCGTGACGACGGTGCGCCGCCGGTTGCGGCCGATGTTCCGCCACGCCATCTTCAGGATGCGCATCGAGGAGGCCTCGCTGCTCTCGTTGCCGCGCGGCGTTTCACAGCGGGCTCCCAGGGAATCCTGGTCGACGCACGGGAACCGTCAGCGCGCCGCCTCCTCGTCGCCGGCGGCCTCCCGCTCCTCGGTCCGGGCGCCGCTCAGCACGTTGACGATGCTGTAGTTGCCTTCGTGGCAGGCATACTCGAAGAGGGACTCGTCGGTCCGCCGCAGCGGCAGCTCGCCGGACCACGGGCTGGTCCAGCGGGTCGGGTCCTCAACGGTGAACTCGTAGCGGAGCGTGTCGGCGTCGACCCGGGTGAACCGCTCGATGATGCGCAGGCTCTGGGTGCGCCCCCCGTTGGCGGCGCGGATGCGGACCACGTCGTTGCCGAACGACGAGCCCTCCTCGCTGCGGGCGATGTTGCGGGTCTCGACGACGAGCGTGTCGCCCTCCCAGCGGCCGCGCATCTCGCCCAGCCACTGCGGGATCGGTCGGCCGAGGCGCGGGCGGCCGTCGAGCGGAATGATGCGGGTGTCGTGGATCATCTCGACCTGGATCGCTACGTACTCGGGCGTTTGCAGGATCAGGTAGTTGTTGTTGTAGCCGGTCGGCAGCATGGGCGGCCCCACCGACCACAGCATGCAGCGGTCGTTCAGATCCATGTCGGTCCAGGTGTCGGCCGGACCGCGGGCGCTGCGCGCGGCCAGGCGCGCGTCCTCGTCCTGCTGTGCTTCCGGCGTCAGCGGCGGCAGGCGCCCGTCGGGCGGATCGACGACGATCGAGGTCCGGCCGGTAGAGGTGACGCCCCGATCCAGCCAAAAGTTGTTGTAGAAGCCGGGCGCGCCGTCCGCGCCGACGTCCACGCTCTCGGTGACCTCCGTCCGGCGGGCCGGCCGCGCCAGCAGCTCCGCGTTGCGGTCGACGACCTCCTGCTCCAGGTTCGCCACCTCCTCGGCGGTCAGCAGCTCTTGCCCGGCGAGCTCCGCCGGGCGCTCGAGGGGCGTGATGGTCTTGCTGGTGTAGGTGCCCTGCAGGTCGGGATGGCCCCACGGCGTGCGCGGCGCGGCCTCCTGGCCGGTCGCCGACAGCGGCGCGAGGGCGACGGCGGCGAGCACCACGGGGACTGCGGTGACGAGAGAGCGGACCTTCATCTTTCGCCTCCTGGAGCTGCGTGACACTGCGCCCATGCTACGCCCTCGGGAAGTGGGCCGCAACCGCGGGCAGCGCCTTCGGGTAACCTGACCGCACGACCCACTGAACCGGAGGCCGACGATGAACCGCTGGATTCCCCTGTCGTTCGCCGCCCTGCTCGCCGTTGTCGCCGCTGCCGGTAGCGCCCGCGCGCAAACTGCCGGCACGGGCCACGGCGAGGAGGCCTTCAACACCCGGCTCGTCGGCATGCACGACCTGCAGGCGCGCTCCGCCTACCAGCCCCTGCCGGTCCGGCAGGGGGAACGCCGCATCGCCTACGTCGGCCACCACGCGGGGGAGCGCCTGAACCCGCTGACCGGCGCCGTCGAACCCAACGGCACGTCGGTCGTCGACGTCACGGATCCGGCGGGCCCCGTCTACCTGGCCCACATCCCGGCCACCGGCGGCGCGAGCGGCGCGCAAATGGTTCAGGTGTGCGCAGGCAACCGGCTACCGGGAGGAGTTGCCGGCCGCTTCTACCTGCTGCGGTCGAACGGCAACCGGAGCCACGAGGTCTGGGACGTCACCGACCCGGCCGGCCCCGCCTTCGTGCGGACGGTGGCCGAGATGGGCCGCACGCCCACGGGCGAGCAGCACACCCACAAGAACTGGTGGGAGTGCGACACCGGCATCGCCTACCTGGCCGGAACCGTGGACGGCTGGCGCGCACCCCGCATCCTGCAGATCTTCGACCTCGCCGACCCGGCCGCGCCGCGGCGGATCCGCGACTTCAGCCTGCCCGGCGTCCAACCGGACGCGAGCGGCCCCATCCCGGGCGGCTCCGGCGTGCACGAGGCGGTCCGGTTGGGGAACCGCGTCTACCTGGCGTACGGCACCTCCAACAACGGCGCGGTGCAGATCCTCGACCGCGAGAGACTGCTGAACGGCGATCCGGACGCCGCGGCGCCGCTGGCGGCGAGCCCGGCCGGGCTCGCCTACCCGCAGATCGGCCGCATCGACCTGCCGTCGTTCTGGGGCGGGCACACCGCCATGCCGCTGCTCGGCGTGGAGATTGCCGACTACGCCGGCAACCGCGACCACGCCACCCGCGACTTCCTGTTCGTCGTCTCCGAATCGGTCGCCAACGCCTGCCAGGAGACACGCCACGTCACGCTCATGCTCGACATCACGGACGAGGCCCATCCCCTCCCGATCGGGACCTTTCAGGTGCCGGAATCGAGCGGCGGCTTCTGCGGCCGGGGCGGCCGTTTCGGCCCCCATGCCCCCCAGTGGTCCATGGAGCCGCCGTTCTACGGGAAGCTGATGGTGGTCTCGTGGTTCAACGCCGGGGCCCGGGTCATCGACGTGCGCGACCCGTTCGACATGCGGGAGGTGGCGTACTACATTCCCGCCACCACCGACCGGACGGATCAGCGCTGCGCCGTCATCGACGGCGTCGAAGACTGCCGCGTGGCGATTCAGACGAACAACGTGGAGGTCGACGACCGCGGGCTCATCTACCTGGCGGACCGCGCCGACACCGGCCTGCACATCGTGGAGCTGACGGGGCCGGCGGGAGCGATCGTCGAGAACGCTCGGGACTGACTCCGGGAGGGCGCCCCGCCACAGGCGCCCCCCGGGCGGAACTCACTTCGCCGCGGCGGCCGCCTCCTCCGCGCGCGATCCGGCCAGGATGTTCGTCAGCCCGTAGTTGCCCTCGTGGCAGGCGTACTCGTAGAGCGGCTCCGAGTTGCGCCACATGGGCAGCGACCCCTTCCACGACTGGGTCCAGACGTTCGGATCGTCGACCGTGAACTCGTAGTCGAGGATATCGTCCGAGACGCGCGTGAACCGTTCCTCCACCACCAGGTCGGGCGTCAGGTCCGCGTCGAAGTTGCGGATGAACGCATGGTCGTTGAAGTTGCGCGTCTCGACGACGAGCGTGTCGCCCTCCCAGCGGCCGCGGGAGCTGCCCGCGAACTGCCGGAGGGATTCCGGCAGGTGGGGCCGCCCGTCGAGGGGGATGTACCGGACGTCGTGGATGTGCTCTTGCAGGATCAGCACGTAGTCCGGGTTCTGCACGATCAGATAGTTGTTGTTGTAGCCGGTCGGGAAGGACGGGACGCCGCGGTACCAGAGGCAGCGGTCGCCCCCGTCGAGCGTCTCGTAGGTGTCGACCGGCAGATCGCCGCGCCGCATCGCCGTCCGGCGGGCCGCCTCGTCCGAGTTGAGCCAGCGTTCCACCTCCGGCGTCACCGCCGGCAGCCGCCCGTTCGGCGGATCGGTGATGACGGATGTCCGCCGGTCCGGCACCACGCTCGTCCCCCGCTCCATCCAGAAATTGTTGTAGGCCCCGACGTTGCCGCCCGCCTCGGTCGCGCGCGCGGGCGCCTCCCACAGCGCGGCGTTGCGGTCGGCGGCCCCCTGCTCGAGACTGGCCGCCTCCTCTTCCGTGAAGAACTCCTGGTCGCCCATCGACTCGGACCGCTGGAACGGCGTCAGGGTGGCGTTGTTCCAGACCCCCTGGAGGTCCGGATCGCCCCACCCGGTGCGCGGACCCGATTCGCTCTGGGCCTGAACGGCCGGCGGCGACAACGCCAGCGCCGCCACCGCGATCACCGCGTACACGACAGCGAAACCTCGAAGGCTCATCGCATCCTCCTCGCCACGCGTTCCGACGTTTCCGATTCCCGGATCCATGCCCATGATGCACCCGGCGGCGGTCCCGTGCAACCAGTCGGGAGCAACGGCGGTTGCCGCCACTACCTGCGCCGTCGTCATCACCTGCCGGCCGCGGCCTCGGCCTCCTCGGCGCGGGCGCCGCCCAGGATGTTGATCATCGCGTGGTTGCCCTCATGGCAGGCGTACTCCCATATCTCGCCCGCGGTCACCCCGCGCGCGGCCTGATCGGTGGTCATCGGCGCCGCCGCGGTCCAGGGCCGCGTGAACGACAGCGGGTCCTCGAGGGTGAACGTGTAGTCGATGGTCTCGGGTCCGACACGGGTGAACCGCTCGACGAGGCGCAGGCCGGGGCGGGCCGCCCGCCACGGGGCGCTCCAGTAGGTCTCCGGCTTGTCGACGAAGTTGATCGTCTCCACCACCAGCGTCTCGCCCTCCCAGCGGCCGCGGGCCTCTCCCGTCCACTGCGCGATGCCGGTCAGGGGCCGGTCGTCGAGGGGTATGACCCGCAGCTCGTGGTACATCTCGTGCAGCATCACCACCTGCCCCGGCGTCTGGAAGATGCGCATGTTCATGTTGTAGGGCTGCAGCGGCACCATGTTGGGGAGGCCGTCGGTGATGCAGCGCTCCCCGGTGTCGAGGTCCGTGTAGGAGTAGAACGGGCCGACGCCGTAGCGCGCCCGCTCGCGGTCGCTCTCGACCTCCCTGTCCGGAATCCAGGGAATGACCCCCTCCGGCGGATCGACGATCAGCGCCGTGCGCCGGTCGCCGACGATGCGCGTTCCCGCATCCAGCCAGACCTGGTTGTAGCCGCCGACGCTGCCGGGGGCGGACTTGCCGTCCGAGGCCGCCCGCCGCGCGGCGGATTCCTGCTCGATGGCCGCCGCCTCCTCGTCGGTCAGCAGCGCCCGCTCCGTCTGGTCCGCCGGACGCTCCAGCGGCGTGAGCGTCGCCGACGTCCAGAGCCCCTGCAGATCGGGGTCGCCCCAGGCGGTCCGCGCCGCCGTCGCGCCATCGTCGCCGCCGGACTGGGCCGCAGCCGCCGCCGGCGGCAGCAGCACGGCAAGCGCCAGTGCTCCCGCGACCGCCGATCCCTTCGAGCCGATCCATCCGCTGCTCATCGCAACCTCTCTTCCGCTCCGGGAAGCTCCCGCCCGCTTCCGATCCGCGCCGTCTCATCCGTCGGAAGAACCGCGCGCCGCCGACCGCGCGGGGCGCGGACTGCACGGACGAACCCGCCGTCCAAGTCGACCGCCGGCAGGTTCGTCTCGCCGGTCAGCGGCGTTCGTAGGGAGCGCCGATGCCGGACGAGCCGACGAAGAACTGCGATCCGTCCGGGAACGTGATGTCCCGCGCGTTGGCGGTGTTCGAGCCGTTCTTGGCGCCGAAGCCGTCGATGACGAGCTCGGTCCCGACGGGAACGGAGTTCTTGTTCAGCCCGCGGCGCATCAGGGCGTTGGGGGCGCCGCACTCGATGGCCCAGGTGACGACCTCGCCGTCCTCGCCCTCGACGTCGACATGGATCCAGGAATGCGGGTTGATCCACTCGGTCCTCGAAACGGTGCCCACGAGCCGCAGGGGGCGATCCGCATCGAACTCGGCGGAGAAGGCGTGATGCCCCGCCGCCGGTGCCGCTCCCGCGAGCAACCCCAGCAGGAGGACGCCGCCCAGCCCCGGTCCCGTTGCAACCGTCATCGCCGTAGCGCGCTTCATTCGCATCGTGACTCCCTCGACCCGGAGGCGGACTACCTGATCCGCACCCGCGCCGCGCCGACGTCGACGCCGGTCATCAGCTCGAGATTGCGTCCGTTGCCCTCGTGGCAGGCGTACTCGAAGAGCATGTGGCCCTCGGGGGCCCGTCTCAGGGCGTTGAACTCGATGGTCCACGGCTGCGTGAACACGTTCGGATCCTCGATGGTGGCGGTGTACCGAATCGTGTCCGCGTCGACGAACGTGAAGCGCTCGACGACATGCAGGTCGCCGCTGTGGAAGACGCCGTGCCCGCTTGTCAGCGCGCTGGCCGGCGCTCCCTCCGGCGGCGCCCCGTGCCCGACCGGCCAGGTGTTGGCGGTGAAGTTGGTGACGTCCACCACGAGCGTGTCGCCCTCCCAGTGCCCGCGCGAATCGCCCATGCCCAGGCGGATGTCGGGCGGCAGGTGCGGCCGGCCGTCGAGCGGGATGTACCGGTAGAGGTGGTTCCACTCGTAGAGCATGATCACGTAGCCGGGAATCTGCAGGATCTGGTACGTGTTGTAACCGACCGGCAGATGCGCCCGCGGCAGCGCCGACGGCAGGCACTTGACGCGCGGGTCCAGGTGGGCCAGCTCTTCCTGCCGCGCCATGATCTCGCCGCGCTGCTCGGCCGCCCACGGCTGCAGCGGCACCCTGCCGTCCGGCGGGTCGATGATCATCGGGCGCGTAATGCGCCCGGGGCGCGGCGGCGCATCCGGATCGGGCTCGAAAAAGCGCGAGAACGCGGCGCCCTGGCCGCGATTGACGCCCTCCGCCTGCCGCCATTCGTCGCTCGCCCGCGTCTCGAGCGGCTGCGACGCGCCCGGCAGGAAATAGCCGCGGAAGTCCGGATCCCCCCACGGAGTCCGGGGCGGCTCGAAGTCCACCGGCTCGCCCCCCTGGGCATGGACCGAAGCGGGCAGCGCGGCCGGGCCGAGCAGGGCGAGCGCCGCAATGGCGCCAACGGCGACGAAACCTCTTCCACACTGGATCACCGCGCACCTCCCTCCGGCGTCTCCAACGCCTGCAGGATGAAATCGACGCAGTCGTAGTCGAGAAGCTGCAGCCCGGCCTCCATGCGGCGATACAGCGGCATGCGCATCGTCCACGGGCGGGTGAAGACCTCCGGGTCCTCGATCGTCACCTCGTAATCGAGGTGATACGGCGTCACCGGCGTGTAGCGCTCGACCACGTGCAACCCGTCGCTGTGAAAGTTGCCGGCCGCGTCGAACCAGGCCCGGCCGTTGAAGTGGGTCGTGTCGACCACCAGGGTGTCGCCGTCCCAGTGACCGCGCGAGTCGCCCATCCAGAAGTCGTTCGGCAGCGGATGCGGACTGCCGTCGGTGTAGATGATCCGTACTACGTGCGCGAACTCGTAGGTGATGACGACGTGATCCGGCGTCTGCAGGATGCGGAACGGGAACGGCAGATAGGTGACGCGCGGCACCCCCGGCAGGAAGCACTGCCGCAACGGGTCCGCGGTGAGCCGGTTCGCGTAGTTCTCACGCTGCTGCGCCGCCGCCCACGGCTGGTACGGAATCTCGCCGCCCTCGACCACGCCGAGACCGGCCGGGACGCCGTCCTGCGCGTTGTGCGCCCGGACGTCCCAGGATGCCGCGTTGAGGGCCTGCCAGATCCCGTTCAGGTCGGGCTGCCCCTCGGGCGTGCGCGGGCCGTCGTATTCGCTGGTCTCGACCGCCTCGACTGCTTCTGCCGCTTCTGCCGCTTCTGCCGCTTCTGCCGCGCTCTCCTCCGCTTCGGCCTCGACCTCCTCCGAAGGAGGCGCCGGCGGGGCCTGCGGCGAGGTCAGGACCTCCAGGTAGGCGGCCACCTGCCGCACCGCATCGTCGTCGAGCTCGCGGCGCGAGATGGGCGGCATCTGGCCGTACCCTTCACGGACCACGGCGAGGACGTACTCGGCGTCGAAGCCGAAGGGGACCAGGGCGGGAGCGATGTCCCCGCCGCCCGCCGCGCCATGGCAGAACTCGCATACCTGCCGGTAGGGCTGGGCGCCGGGTGGATCCTGCGCCGCCGCGGCGGACAGCGGAACCACCATGGCCAGGGTGACGGCCAGCACCGCGCCCGGTGCGTATCGAGAGACCATGGCCGTATTGTAGCGCGCGGGCCCGGTCGCACCTCCGAGTCCGCCGGCGGGCCAGTGACGGCGCCGGCTTCACGGAACGGATACCCGCGTGACTACAACCGACAGTGACCGCCGACGGGGAGCCCGTCCCGCGTCACGGTCGGCCGTCGGCGTTGATGTCTGCGGTGATGTCTGCGGTGATGACCGCCTGCAGCGCGTCCACCCTGCCGGTCAAGCGGTCGACCCTGCCGGTCAGGTGCTCGACCCTGCCGGTCAAGCGGTCGACCCTGCCGGTCAGGTGGTCGACCCTGCCGGTCAGGTGGTCGACCCTGCCGATCAAGCCATCGACCTTGCCGTTGACCAGCAGCACGCCGATCGCGTTCACCAGCGAGATGAGCAGGGTAAGGGTCGCCAGGACGAGACTCACGGCTTCGCGCGTTCCCGTGTTCACGATGCAGCCTCCGTTCACCAGGAAAGGCTCGATGGGGGCAACATCATCCTACCACGTGACTACACTTGGCGGCAACGGAGCTTCGCCCTCGTACGACTCGCTCACGGCGCCGCGTTCTCGTACCACTTGAGATCGCGGTGCGGACCGCCGATGCAGATCAGGCGAACCCACCGGTCAGACGGCGCGCGAACCCACCGGTCAGACGGCGCGCGAACGCACCGGTCAGCCGGTGCGCGGGAGCCACTCGCCGCCGAGCACGGTACCGCGCGGGAACAGGCGCTGGCCGCCGGTGCGCAGGTTTTCGTAGTTGTCGACGAAGTCGAAGAGGCCGTGGCGCAACTCCAGCAGAGCCAGGTCGGCCCGCGCCCCGACGTGCAGCGTCCCGCGGTCGTTCAGGTGCGGGAAGACCCGCGAGGCGTTGGTGGTGACGCACGCGACCACCTGCGTCAGGCTCATCCCCGCGTCGAGGAACTTCGACATCACGTTGGGCAGGTCCACCACCCCCGGCACGCTGCGGCTCGTGGTGTTGCCGTCGGTGGAGATGGTGTCGGGCAGGAATCCGGTCTGCATGACCTGGTCGAACGTGTCCCAGCGGATGTGCCCCCGGCGGCCGTTGGCCACGTCGAAGCGGATGCCCCGGCGCCGCGCCTCGAGCACCGCCGGCCGGATGCGGCCGTCGTCGCCGACGATGGCGTTGGGAGGCGGCGCGTACATGTGGGTGACCACGTCGCCGGGCTTGAGCAGGCCGAACAGCGTGGACAGCGGCGAGACCGTCTGCCCCATGTGGATCATCACCGGCAGGTCGAAGGCCGACGCCGCCGCCTGGGTCCGGCGCAGCACTTCCACGTCGTCGGCCGCCACGTTGCGCGACAGCCGCGCCTTGACCCCGACCACGTAGTCCCGGTGGCGCGCGATCGCCTCCCGCGCCGCCCCGACGTCGGCCAGGTCGAGATCCATCGTGTCGCCGCCGGGCAGGATGCCCTGCCGCCCGATGTTGACGAGCAGGCGCCCCTGCTGCGGCGCCGCGCGCGCCACGGCCACCTGATCGTCGATGGCGTCGGCTCCGGCCGAGCCCGCGTCGACCCACGCGGTCACCCCGTCCTCCAGACAGATCCGCGGCCCCTGGGCCTCGCGGGCGTAGTGCGTATGGACGTCGATGAGGCCGGGCACGACGATCCGGCCGCTCGCGTTCACCACCTGCGCCTCACCGGCGTCGAGGCCCGGCTCCACCGCGGCGATGCGGCCGCCGGCAATCGCCACGTCGCGGACGGCGTCGATACCCAGCGACGGATCGATGACCCGCCCGCCCTGGACGACGAGGTCCCAGGACGCCGCGTGCGGGCGCGCCACGCCGGCGCCGAGCGCCGCCGCAGCCGTGGCGGAGACGAACTGGCGGCGGGTGATCAGCATGTCGGTCCTCCCTCTCGGTGAGAACACATGGTCTGCGCCTTAACGCGGCGTGTCAACCGCGCCGTCACGGCGCCAGCGGCGGCGTGTGCACCGGCAGGCGGCGGGCGCGGGTGGCCTGCTCGAAGGCGTAGCCGAGCGCCAGCAGGCGCGGCTCGTCGAACGCGCGTCCCAGGAACGAGAGCCCGACCGGCAGGCCCTCGCCCGTGAACCCGGCCGGCACGATGAGGTCGGGGAAACCGGTCAGATTGGCATAGCGGGTGGCCGAGCGCCCGCCCCCGCCGGACGGCGCCGGCGCGATGTCGGCCCGGCCCGGCCGCCGGGGCGAGGTGGGATAGACGATGGCGGCGAGGTCCTCCGCGTCCATGAGCCCGGCGATGGCCGTGCGCACGAGGGGCAGGCCGTGCTCGCGTATGGCGCGGTACTCGGAATCCGAGAGCTCGCCGCTTCCCTCCTCCTCGCGCATCAGGCGCCAGCGGCCGGGATTGGGCGCCGCGCCCCCGTCCTCCCGCCCGTTGACACGCACCGCGTCCTCGATCAGCCCGGCCAGCGTGGTCGGAAAGCCGGGCTTCAGGGTCGCGAGATAGTCGGCGATCTGCGCCCGGAACTCGCGGTAGCGGATCGGGGCGTAGAAGTTGCCGGGAGCATCCAGCAGCCAGTCCGGGAAGCGCAGGTCGACGATCGTCGCCCCGGCGGACCGCAGCACGTCGAGCGAGGCCTCGACGATCCAGTCCACCTCGGCGTCCTGGCCGAGAAAGTCGCGGGCGACGCCGATGCGCGCGCCCCGCAGCGCGTCCGAGTCCAGGTACTGCGTGTAGTCGGTCTCGAAGCGTCCTTCGCTCGCCGCGGTGGCGCCGTCGGCGGGGTCGACCCCGGTCATCACGCCGAGCGCGGCGGCCACGTCGTAGACGTGGCGGGCCATCGGCCCCGCGGTGTCGAACGAGAGGGCGAGCGGGACGATGCCGTCGCGGCTGAGCAGTCCGTAGGTAGGCTTGAGCCCCGCGATGCCGTTGGCCGTCGACGGTCCGCGCACCGACCCGCCGGTGTCGGTCCCCAGCCCCACCTGCGCATACGCCGCCGCGATCGCCGCCCCGGTCCCGCCGGACGAGCCGGATGGGCTGCGGGTCGGATCGTGCGGGTTCCGAGTACGTCCCCCGAGCGAGCTCATCGCGCCGCCGGAGGCGAACTCGCTCATGTTGACCTTGGCCAGGACGATGGCGCCGGCGTCGCGGAGCTTGCGCACCAGGAAGGCGTCGTCGGGCGGCAGCGAGCCGGCCAGCAGGACCGAGCCGGCGGTGGTCGGCAGGTCCGCCGTGTCGAGGTTGTCCTTGAGGACGACGGGGATCCCGTGCAGCGGCGATCGCGGTCCGTCCGCGGCCCGTTCGGCATCGAGCGCACGCGCCCTGACCACCGCCTCCGGGTTCAGTTCGATAACCGCGTTGAGTTGCGGACCGGCGTCGTCGTAGGCCGCTATGCGGGCCAGGTAGCGCTCGACGAGCTGCTCCGAGGACAGCGTGCCCGCGTCGAACGCCCGGTTCAGGTCCTCTATCGTGGACGACGTCACGTCGACGCCCTGCGCGCCGGCCATCGGGGCGACGGCGACGGCGAACAGCAGAAGCAGACAGCAGGGCCGGACGTGGTGGATTCGAGTCATTGGGAAACCGTCCTCCCGTTCGGGTCCGCGACGCCGCGCGCCGGTGCGACCGGCCGCATCTGCTGCCAGCGGCCGTCGACCAGAAGCTGCAGCGGCTGATAGTCGATCTTGTACTTCATCTTGGCCGACTCGGCGATCCAGAAGCCGAGATAGAGGTACGGCAGGCCGCGGCGGCGGCACTCCTCCACCTGCTTGAGGATCGCGAACACGCCGAGGCTGCGGTCCGCCAGATCGGGATCGAAGAACGTGTAGATGGCCGACAGACCGTGATCGTGGGTGTCCGTGACGGCGGTGGCCACCAGCCGATCGCCGAGCCGCGCGTTCAGGAAGAACGTCCCGGCCCAGTCCGACCGGGCGATGTGGTCCAACTGTCGCCGCGATGGCGGGTACATCTCTCCGTCCAGGTGGCGGCCGCGGATGTAGCGCGCGTACAGGTCGAAGCCGGCGTCGTCTATCGCGGCCGGTCGCGCGTCCACCGAGAGGTCCGCGTTCTTCTTCAGCACGCGACGGAACCGGCGCCCCCACCGGAAGCGATCCACGGCGACGCGGGTAGCTATGCAGGCCTGGCAGGCGTCACAGCGGGGGCGATAGAGGTCGGGGCCCGACCGGCGGAATCCGGCGCGCGCCAGGGTCGCGTAGTCTTCTGCCGAGCGCGGCTCGTACGGATGGAGCAACTGCGTCCGCGCATCCCGATCGGCGAAGTAGAGACACCGGTGGGAAGCGAGGAGAAAGCGCCGGCTCTTGGCGGTCGCCGATACCGACATCAGTCGTCCAGCAGGTTGCGGTACATGAGACCCGGATACATCGAGAAACCGTGGTCGAGCGTGACCCATTCGCATCCGTGCTCGATCGCGAGCGCCGCGTGATACGCGTCCGGAATCCGGTTGCCGGTCAGGCGGCGCACCGCGAACAGGTTGCGGAAGATACGCCAATGGCCGTCGCCGGGCCGCAGTGTGACGGCCGCGGGCTGCGCGAGCAACGCCTCCACGAAGGCGCCGGCCGCCTCGGTGGGGGTCGGCGGATGAAAGACCTTCGGATGTGTCAGGACGCGCAACACGCCGCTCAACACCAGCTCCGAAAGACCCACAGGCGGTCGACCGGAGAAGGCGTCGTCCAGCCATTCCCGACAGCGATCGTGATGCATCGCGTCCACGCGAAACGCGTTCACCAGGACGTTGACGTCAGGACTCTGCATTCATCCGGTCTTCAAGCGCCGCGTTGTCGGTCAGGTCCACGCCGGGCTGGACCCCCTGCCCGCGAAAGACCGGAATCGGCGGGCCGTCCGTAGCGACACGCGCCGGTCCCGCCAGGAGCTCCCGCAGCGCTTGCTCGACCACCGCCTTCAGCGGCCGGCGGTCGCGGGCCGCGTGGGACTTCGCGGCGCGCAGGAGCTCGTCGTTGATGTCTATCGTGGTGCGCATACACAAAAGCATATCAATGAGTATGTCTTTACGCCACCGCGAGTCGTCGGGATGGACGTCGGACGCGCGTACGGCGAATACCTGTGCTCAACCGCGCGCCGCGGAGGCGATCTCGCCGATTGCGCCGAGCGCCCTCTCGATGCCCTGTCGCGAGACGTCGAGATGGGTCACCGCCCGGATCTGCCCGCCGGCGGCGCCCATTCGCACGCCGGCCGCGGCCAGGCGGTCGACGAACTCCCGGTTGCTCACCCCCAGATCGCTGACGTCGAAGAAGACCATGTTGGTCTCCGGCGCGGTGTTGCGCACCGCGATGCCCTCGATGGCGGCCAGGCCGCGGGCCAGCAGGCGGGCGTGCTCGTGATCCGCCGCCAGCCTGTCGACGTGGTGGTCGAGGGCGTACAGACAGCCCGCCGCGGCGACGCCGGCCTGCCGCATGGCCCCGCCGAAGAGCTGCTTGTAGCGCCGTGCGGCCGTGATGAAGTCCCGCGACCCCGCGAGCACCGCGCCGATGGGCGCACCGAGCCCCTTGGTGAAGTCGATCCACAAGGTGTCCACCTCGGCCGCGAACGCCGCCGCCGGGACACCGCTCGCCACGCGGGCGTTCATCAGCCGCGCGCCGTCCATGTGCAGCGGCACCCCGCGCGACCGCGCACACGCCGCGACCGCGGCGAGCTCCTCCCGCGTCCAGACGGCGCCGCCGCCGAAGTTGTGGGTCTGCTCCACGCACACCAGCCCGACCGGCTGGCCGTAAGGAACAGGCACCGCCACCACGCGGTCCATCGCCGCCTCGAGCTCGACCGGCGTGAAGATGCCCCGCTCGGTATGGATTCCCTGCACCATGACGCCGGAGGCGAGCGCCGCCCCGCCAGACTCCGCCCGGATGACGTGCGCCATCGCCTCGGCCACCAGCGCGTCCCCGGGCCGGGTGTGCGTCTTGACCGCGACGAGGTTGCACATCGTCCCGGTCGGCAGCCACAGCGCCGCCTCCTTGCCGAGCAGCCCGGCAACCCGTTCCTGCAGGCGGGTGACGGTCGGATCCTGACCCTTCTGCTCGTCACCCACCTCCGCGGCGGCCATCGCCGCGCGCATGCCGGCGGTCGGGCGGGTCTCGGTGTCGCTGGAAAGGAAGACGACGGCGCCCAACCCTATTCCTCCGGCAGGGCGAACGCCACGAGCCGCGCGTCGGGACCGGCGCCGGTGGCGATCAGGATGAACTGCCGGCCCGCGCGCGAGCGGTAGGTCATCGGGTTGCCGCTGGTGCGGAACTCGGTGGGCACGCGGCTCACCTCGCGGCCGGTCGCCGCGTCGAACGCGTAGAGATACGGGTCGCCGCCGCCGAGCAGGACGAGCCCGCCACCGGTGACCAACGGTCCGGGAGCGCCCGGCGTGCCGAGCCGCGCGGGCAGCTCGACGCCCCGCAGCAGCGGATGCGCGCGCATCACCCGGCTCCCCTCGCCGAACGGCACGCTCCAGGCGATGTCGCCCGCGTCCAGGTCGATGGAGACGAGCCGCGCGTAGGGCGGCTTGACGAGCGGTATCGGCCCCAGCCGGCTGCGCTCCGCCGGAACGTATCCGCCCAGCCCCCGGAAGATGCCGGCCGAGCCGCCGCGCGGGCAGTTGTTCGTGTAGGCGACGTCGACGTCCGGGAGATTGGGATCGGTCTCGCACACCTGGTTGGCCGAAACCCCCTCCGAGGTCCGCACGTAGAGCCGGTTGGTGGTCGGGTCGAAGGCGGCCCCGCCCCAGTTGGCGCCGCCGTCGACGCGCGGCCGCTGCAGCGTCCCCCGCAAGCTGGGGGGCGTGAAGAGCGGTCCGAGCCGGTAGGTCTGCAGCTCCTCGACGGCGAGGCGATGGATCTCCGGCGTCAGGTCGTTCGCATCATCGAGCGACACCCCCTGCGCGGCGAACGGCGGCGGCTTCGTCGGGAACGGCTGGGTCGGATACGGCACCTCGCCCGGCACGTCGGTCTCGATGTCGACCGGGCGCTCCTCGATGGGCCAGACCGGCTCGCCCGTCACCCGGTCGAACACGTAGGTGAAGCCCTGCTTCGAGACCTCCGCCACCGCGTCGATGGTCCGGCCGTCCACCTCCAGGGTCATCAGGTTCGGCGCCGACGTGAAATCGTAGTCCCACAATCCGTGGTGCACCGCCTGGAAGTGCCATTCGCGCTCGCCGGTCCGCGCGTCGAGGCAGACGAGCGACTCGGCGAACAGGTTGGCGCCGAGCCGCCGGCCGCCCCAGTAGTCGCTGCTCGGCGTGCTGGTCGGGACGTACAACAGCCCCCGCTCGGCGTCGAGGGACATCAATCCCCAGACGTTGGCGTGCCCGGTGAAGCGCCAGGAGCCGCCCTCCCAGGTGTCGGCCCCGAAGGCGTCGTTCGACTGCGGCACGGTGTAGAAGACCCAGCGCCGCTCGCCGGTGTGGACATCGAACGCCTGCACCGACCCGGGGGTATCGAAGCGTTGCTGGATGCGGTCCGGCACCCGGCTGCCGACGATGACCAGGTCCTCGAAGACGACGGGCGGCGACGTCTGGTCGAACATCTCGTGGGTCACCGGATTCGGGAAGTTCTCGGTCAGCAGCACGCGGCCGTCGTCGCCGAACGAGCGGATGAGCGACCCGTCGGCCGCGTTCAGCGCATACAGGCTGTCGCGGCTGTTGATGAAGACCCGCATCTGGTCGCCGGCCCCTGCCGTCCGGTTGGCGGTAGCCGGCCAGACCGCGACGCCGCGGTGCTTGAACCCGCCGGGAGGGCCGCCGTCCGGGCCGGTGCGCCATGCCTCGGGATCGAACGCCCAGAGCTGCTCGCCGGTCTCGGCGTCCAGGGCGACGACCCGCGTGTACATCGTCGACACGTAGACGACGTTGTCGATCATCAGCGGCATCACCTCGAAGCTGCCCGGCCGCGTCCGGAACTCCTGGTTCGGCAGCTCGTTCGGCTCCCACGTCCAGGCGACCTCCAGCCGGTCGACGTTGGCGGCGTCGATGTCGGCCAGCGGCGAGTACTTCGACGCCGCCTGGTCGGCGCCCACGTAGGGCCACTCGACCATCTCGCCGGGCTCCTGCGCCGCGGCGGGTGCCCCGGCCATCAGCGCCGTCGCGAGCACGGCCGCCGCCATCATGATTCGTGTCGCCCTGTGCATCTTCCGAGACTCCTCTCGCTCGTCAGTCGGCCCCTGTGCGGGCTTCCTGCACGCGAACCGCCCGCGCGTCGTCGCGTGGCGGCGGGTTCCGGCTCTCGTCGACCCGGCGCGTCGCCTCTCAGCGGTCGCGCGTGCGCGTCCGCCGGCCGACACGCCGCTGCTGGTCCAGCCGGGCCAGCAGATCCGCCTCGTCGCGGCAGGCCAGCGCGGCGGCGGCGAGCACGGCAGGGTTCTCACCCGCGACCCGGGCGGCCAGCCGCTCGGAGACGTCCAGGCCGCGGTTGCGGAGGATCGCGTGAACGATCTCCGCACACCCCTCGGCACGACCGGCGGCCACCCCTTCCGCACGGCCCGCCGCACGGCCCGCCGCATGCGCTTCCCGGCGCTGCGCCCCGAGCCAGAGATCGTCGTCCGGACCGGTTCCCCGGGCCTCGCCCAGCGCGCGACCGACCCGCTCCAGCACGGCACATGTCGCCTCCGACAGCTCGGCCTCGTTGAAGGCCGCATGGATCTCCGCCGCCGTCCAGCCCGGCAGCGCAACGCTTGCCGGCACGGACCGATAGCCTTCCGTCGACCGCCGGTGAATGGTCAGGCTCGGGCGTCGACGCGGCGAGCCGCCCTCCGGCACCTCGACCCACACCTCCGGGAAACCCCACGCCTCGTACAGCCCCAGCTTGCCCCGCCGCACGTCCGTGGCGTAGTCCACCTCCAGCACCACGTCCGGCAGGTGGTCCGAACCCACCTCGACGGCGGCGCCGCGGGGCCGCGTCTCCACCGGATCCAGAAAGACCACCTGGTCCGCCTCCAGGATGCGCTGCCGCTCGCCCCGCGCGTTGCGGAGCAACAGGTCCGCCGCGCCCAGGGTAAGGATCGGCGCCCCGCGGATGGCCGCGATGCGCGTCAGCAGCCCGCTGAGAACCTGGCTCGGACTCTCGTGGTAGACCGTGTTCGGCTCGCACGCCACCCAGGCCGTCTCCGTCGCCGCGTCCCAGTACTCGATGCGGCTCTCGTGGTCGGCGATGGCCTCGCGCGTGATGCGGATGGGGCGGCAGCCCGGGAACTCCGGGACGGGTTCCGGGACCTCGGCTCGCGCGTACCCCGAGGTTGGCGTCGCGGCGGAGCCGGCCGCTGTCGGGACGGACCCGAGCAGTGCGGAGACAGCCGGCGCCGACACGGGGGCAGCCGGCGTAGACCCACGACGGGAAGTCACCGAGTCATCCTACCACCCGGCCGAGACGGGGGCCTTCCCCTTCGGTTGCGCCTCAGCCCGCGCGTGCTCCCTCTCGGAGCCGCCGCGAAGAAATCGCCGGGAAGAGACTTGACAACCTCTTCGGGAGGGAACGGTTCGAGATCCGGCAGCGATGCCGTAGCGGGACTCAGGCGTGCGACACCTATTGATATGCAGTGAATTGTCACTCCCGGTTCCGCGCCTACCCTTCCCGTTGCATCCCCGTCCAGGACGGGATTGCGCCTCGCGTTCACTGCGGGCGCGTCATGGTGGCTGCCAACCCTGGAATGGCGTCGGTCGTGGTATTCTCAAACTTGGGGAGGCATCATAGCGGCGGCTGGTCACGGAGGCTTTCGGCGACCCGGCACGTGAATTGCGCCAGCTCCCCCGGCCACCGGAAGTGACTGACCTGCAACAGGGTGATCCCCCCCCCTCCCCCCTGTGGTTGGACGGCTACCTCGTCGGAATCGAGGAGGACTGGCCGGAAGCGGATATCTATCGGCTGATTGTGTGCGGCCTTCCGCGCAACTTCCACGTTCTGCCCGCGGCGGAGCAACGCGCGGCGCTCGCGGGCCGGCCCCGGCTGACGGGAACGAAGTGGGACGCGCTCCTTGCGGCGACGGTGGAACACGTGGCCCGGCAGCATGGGCATGATGCGCCGGCCTGGGTGGACGAGCCGGAACGGTTCCTCGACAGCACGTGGGTTGTGTTCTCGTCGCCGTTGATACGGGCGAATGCGTTGATGTACTCTCCGGCCGCGTTCCTGCGGCACGGCGCGATACCGGATCCCCGGGATCTCGACGGCCGCGGGGGGGAACGCCATCAGTGGACCCCCTGGCCGAGCCTGTTCTGACGGCATGGCTGACGAGCTGCTTGACCGCAAGCGCATCGTTGAGCTGTTCGATGAGCTGTCGAGGGAGCTGAGGTTCCAGGGCGCCCGGGCGCAGATCTACATCATCGGCGGCGCGGCGATGAGCTTGGCGTTCGACCGTGAGCGGGCGACGCGGGACGTGGACGCACGGATCGACGCGGGGCACTACCGGCTGACGCAGGCGGTACAGACGGTCGGCCGAAGGCACGGGCTAGCGGATTCGTGGCTCAACGACCAGGCGACGACGGCGATCCCGCGCACGCCGGACGGCCGTGCGCAGACGGTGTACGAGTCGGCGTACCTGACGGTCACCGGCGCGTCGGCCCGGCATCTGCTGGCGATGAAGCTGGCGGCGGGCCGTGGCAAGGACCAGGGGGATATCGGGGTGCTGTGCAAGCACCTCGGGCTCAAGGGTCCAGACGAGGCGATCCGGGTGTATCGGGAGTTGTTCCCCGGCGAGCTGGTGAAGGCGTCGGTGCGTAGCGCGGCGGAGGCCGCGTTCCCGGAGCGGAGCGTCGAACGCGGGCGATAGCTCCGCCGCGGCCCCGATCGTGGCGATTGGGGTAGCACCTGGTGCTTGGGCGACACCCTCGGCCTGCTCACCGTGGTCGATCAGCGTTCGCACAATGTCGACTGCCAGTCGGCGGTACCGCTCGCGTTCGGCCATGTCTCGCCCCTCGTGCCGCCAGCAGGAACGCCAGCAACACGAGTCCCACCGCCGGCAGCGCCGGCACCGGCGCCACGTCTACAACCGTGATCGTCACCGTAGCATGTGCAGTATCCCCGCGGTCGTCGAACACCCTCACGCGCACGTAGTACTTGCCGTCCCGCTCCGGCGCCGTCCATACCGTCTCCGCGTTCGTGTATCATCACAGTATCGTGTTAAAATGAACTCCATTTATGTTGTTTTCATAATATTTCCGAACTACAGTGCCCCAAAAGCGCCCCCGGAGCGGGCGGCAGCGCTTCCGGCGCCGCGGCGCATTGCGGTTCAAGCCGACTGGAGGGAGAAGCCTTGACGGATTCGAGCGACGCGAAGCGGGAGAACGAAGCGCTGCGCGAGCGCATCGCCACCCTGAGCGCGGCCATCCTGCGCATCAGCGCCACGCTCGACCTCGACACCGTGCTCGCCGAGGTCGTCGAGAGCGCCCGCAGGCTCACCGGCGCCCGCTACGGCGTCATCGCCACGGTCGACGAGGCGGGCGCGCCCACCCGGCAGCCCATCTTCTCCGGCTTCACGCCGGAGGAAGAGCAGGAGCTCTTCACCTGGCCCGACAGCGGCCGCCTGTTCGAGCACCTCCGTCACCTGCCGGGGCCGGTGCGGCTCGCCGACCTCTCCGGCTACGTCCGCGCGCTCGGCATCGCGCCGGCGCGGATGTTCTCGCGGACCTTCCAGGGCACGCCGATGCGCCACCGCGGCGCGGAGGTCGGCCACTTCTTCCTCGCCGACAAGGCCGACGGCAACGAGTTCACCAACGACGACGAGGAAGTGCTGATGCTGTTCGCCTCGCAGGCCGCGGCCGCGATCGCCAACGCCCGCACGCACCGCGGCGAGCAGCGCGCGCGGGCGGACCTGGAAGCCCTGGTCGAAACCTCACCGGTCGGCGTCGTGGTCCTCGATGCGCAGAGCGGGCAGCCGGTGTCGCTCAACCGCGAGGCGCGGCGCATCGTCGAGAGCCTGCGGACGCCCGCCCGTCCTCCCGAGCAGCTCCAGGAGGTGATCTCGGTCCGCCGCGCCGACGGGCGGGAGGTGTCGCTGGCCGAGATTCCGCTGGCGCAGACGCTCGGCGCCGGCGAGACGGTGCGCGCCGAGGAGGTCGTGCTCTCGGTCCCCGACGGACGCAGCGTCAAAACGCTGATCAACGCCACGCCGATCCGTGCCGAGGGGGACGCCATCACCTCGGTGGTGGTGACCATGCAGGACCTGGCCCCGCTCGACGAGATCGACCGGATGCGGACCGAGTTCCTGAGCCTGGTGAGCCACGAGCTGCGCGCCCCGCTGATCGCCATCAAGGGCTCGGCCGACGCGCTGCTCGAGGAGGCGGCCGAGCTCGACCGGGCCGAGATGCGCGAGTTCCACCGCATCATCGCCGAGCAGGCCGGCCACATGCGCGGCCTCATCCGCGACCTGCTCGATGCGGGGCGCATCGACTCGGGCACGCTGTCGGTCGCGCCCGAGCCCTCGGAGGTGGCCGCGCTAGTCGAGCGGGCGCGCAGCACGTTCCTCAGCGGCGGCGGCCGGCACGCCGTCCTCGTCGACCTGCCGGCACAACTGCCCGCGGTGATGGCCGATCGCCGGCGCATCGTGCAGGTGCTCAACAACCTCCTGTCGAACGCCGCGCGGCATGCGCCCGAGTCGACCCCCATCCGGGTGGCGGCGGTGCGCGAGGACGCGCACGTCGCCGTCTCGGTCTCGGACGAGGGGAGCGGGGTGGCGCCCGAGCTGTTGCCGCACCTGTTCAGCAAACACGGCGGCGGCGGGCAGGGCGCGAGGGCGGGCTACGGCCTCGGGCTCGCCATCTGCAAGGGGCTCGTCGAGGCGCACGGCGGCCGCATCCGGGCCCACAGCCCCGGCGCCGGCCGCGGCGCCACGTTCACCTTCACGATTCCGGCGGCCGGCGAGGCCGGTGCGGCGGCGGCCCGTAGCCAGACCCCGCCGCCGGCCCCGGAATCGGCCGAGCCGCCGCGCATCCTGGTGGTCGACGACGACCCGCGGGCGCTGCGCTTCGTCCGCGACGCGCTCGCCGAGGCCGGCTTCGCCCCGCTCGTGACCGGCGCGCCGCGGGAGATGCCGCGCATCATCCGGACCGAGAGGCCGCGCCTGGTGCTGCTGGATCTGATGCTGCCCGACACCGACGGCATCGAGCTGATGGGCCAGGTCCCCGAGCTCGCCGACCTGCCCGTCATCTTCATTTCCGGCTACGGCCGCGACGAGACCGTCGCCAAGGCGCTGGAGTCGGGCGCGGCCGACTACCTCGTCAAGCCCTTCTCGCCGACCGAGCTGGTCGCCCGCGTCCGGGCGGCGCTGCGGCGCCGCGAAGAGCCCGCGCCCTTCGCGGTCGGAGAGCTCGCCATCGACTACCCGCAGCGCCGCGTGACGCTCGGCGGCGAGGAGATCGAGCTCACCGCCAAGGAATACGAGCTGCTGCGCGTGCTCTCGCTCGACGCGGGTCGGGTCGTGACGTTCGAAACGCTGCTGCGGCGGGTCTGGGCCAAGTCGGAGAAAGCCGATGCGAACCTGGTGCGCAACTTCGTCAGGAACCTCCGCCGCAAGCTCGGCGACAGCGTATCCAGCCCCGCCTACCTGTTCAACGCGCGCGGCGTCGGCTACCGCATGGCGAAGCCGCCGGACCGCTGAGGGCCAGGCGCCATCGAACCGCAGGCCCGAGCCGAGGCCGACGGGAGTCGTCGCCGGTTGGTGACGACGGGACGAGCGTCTCGCCGCCACCTAACGCGAGTCGAACCGCACCAGCTCGCGGTCGATCATCGCGATGGTCGGGCGCCCTGAAGCCGCCATGTTGCGGGCCAGCTCGGTCTGGAGAATCTCTACGACGGTCTGGACGCCCTCGGCCCCGTAGGCGGCGAGGCCCCACATGGGCGGGCGGGCCACCATGACGGCGGCGGCGCCGAGCGCGAGGCCCTTGAGGACGTCGGTGCCGCGGCGGAAGCTGCCGTCCACCAGCACCGGGACGCGGCCGGCCACCGCGTCGGCCACGGCCGGCAGCACGTCGATGGCCAGCGTGCCGGTGCCGCGGTCGACGAGGCCGCCGTGGTTCGACACCACCAGCCCCTCTGCGCCGGCCGCCAGCGCGGTCTCCGCGGCGTCGACGCTCATGACGCCCTTGACGACGACCGGCACGTCGACCGCCTCGGCGAGCGCGACGACTGCGTCCCAATCCGTCGAGGTCGGCCGATGATCGGAGGACGACACGCCCACCGTGACACAGATCGCCCGGCAGCCGGCCTCGACGGCACGCGCCGCGTCGTCCCCCAGCGAGCCGCTGTCGGCATAGAGCTGGTACCAGACCGGTTCGGCGCTCGCCGCCACGATCTCCTCGATAGGGTGGCTCGACTGTCGCGTCGCCACCATGACCGCCTTGCCGGCCGATGCGCCGCGCGCGGTGGCCAGCTCGCCTTCGGGATGGATGTCGCCCTGGTTGCCGACCGGGCCGACGATGATCGGGGCGAACATGTCGTACCCGTACAGGCTGGTGGTCAGGTCGAGGTCCATGGCGTAGACCATCAACCGCTGCCGGAACGTCATCCTGTCGAACGACGTGCGGTGACCGCCGCCGATCGCCTCGAACCGCGCGGGCGCCAGCACCAGGCGCGCCTGCTCCTCGAACTCGGGGACGTTGACCAGCTCCAGCACCGGAGCCTGCCGGTCCGAGGGAGGCGCCCCGCCGCCGGGCTCCCCCTGCGCACGAGGTTCGCCCTGCGCCAAGGGCGACCCGGCCACGAACGCACCGAACTTCCGCAAGGATTCCCGCCTGTCGACCTTCATCGTCGTGACCTCTGCTGCGCGTGCTGCGTGAACCGCCCCGCCGGCGCCGCTGCGCGGCGACCTGTCCGGAAGCGGGCAATCGTTTCGGCGTTCCCGACTCCCGGGCGGAGCTCGCTACGGGAAGTTCGTCTTCACGATGCTGCGGTCGATCTTGGCGATCGAGCTCACGCCCGCCGCTGCCATCGCCTGCCGCAGCTCGGCGTTGAGGATCTCCATCACCTTCTGGGCGCCCTCCTCGCCGAAGGCCCCGAGGCCCCAGCGGGACGCGCGCCCGAAGCAGACCCCGTCGGCGCCGAGGGCCAGCGCCTTCAGCGCGTCGCTGCCGCGCCGGAAGCCGCTGTCGATCAGCACCGGCACCCGGCCGCCCACCGCCTGGACCACCTCTTCGAGCACTTCCAGGCTGGAGGGGCCGTAGTCGATGGCGCGCCCCCCGTGGTTCGAGACGATGATGCCGTCGCAGCCGTGCTCCAGGCACTTCTTCGCGCCCTCGCCGGTCAAGATGCCCTTGGCCAGCATCGGCACCTCGCACATCGGCCGCAGGTCGTCGAAGAGCTTCCACTCGTACCACAACCGGCCGGCGCCGACCCGGTAGGGGTTCGGAGGATTCGGCGGCGTGCGCCGCGTCACGCGGCGGGGGGTGCCGTCCAGGTGCCGGTCGTGCAGATCGCGCTCGTAGTAGGAGGCCTGCTGGTCGATGGTCACGACGATGGTCTGCGACCCCACCTCCTGCGCGTCGCCGAGCGCGACCCGGTTCGGCTCCATTTCGCGCGTGGCGTAGCGCTGGAACCAGAGCGGCCCCTCGGCCCCCGCCCGCGCGATTCTCGTGAACGGGAAGCTCGACGCGTTGCTGACGATCATCGTCGTGCCGGTCGTGGTCGCCGCCCGGTGCATCCCCAGCTCGCCATCCGGGTGCAGGGTGCGCTGGCGTGCGGTCGGCGCGAGCATGATGGGGCTCGGCATGCGGTGCCCGAAGAGCTCCGTCGACGTGTCCACGTCCTTCGCGTCGACGCCGCCCCGGTCGATGAGATCCACCCACCCGAAGGCGTCGCGGTTGCGGTAGAGCGTGAACTCCGACTCGGTCCCGTGCGCCGTGTAGTCGTAGACCGACAGCGGCACGTTGGCGCGGAAGATCGGCTCGAAGTCGAACACGTCGCGCATCTCGTCGAAGCCGAGGAAGCGGCGGTGCGGCCCGAGCGGCCACGGGTCGCGCTGCGCGTGCAGCAACGGCGACGCGGCCAGGAACGACGCGAGCCCGGCCAGCGCCTCCCGGCGCGACATGCCCGTACGCCAACGCTTCTCGATCTTGCCCACGATGGCCTCCTGGTGCAGAGCGGAAAACGTCCAGGCCGCGCGAACCGGAAAGCGCGGCCTCTGGAGTGTATCAGCGGTCAGATCAACCCGACGACCCAGAGCGCGTACACGACGGCCATCGCCGTCACCCCGTTCACCAGCGTGACCCCGCCGTAGGAGAGCAGCGCCGACTTCAGGGGCATCCGCGACAGCGACGTGCAGACCCAGAAGTAGCTGGAGTTGACGTACTTGATGATGATCGAGCCGGCGGCCCCGGCCAGCATCGTCGCCTCCGGGCTCAGGCCGAGGGTGTCCATCATCGGCGCGGCCACCGACGCGGCGGTGATCACGCCGACCGTCGTCGAGCCGGTGATCAGGTTGCCGGCGATGCCGAGCACGAACGGCAGGAAGATGGGCGGCAGCCCGGTCGCGGCCACCGCTTCGGCGATGGCGTCCACGGCGGGCGTGGCGCGCAGGATCTGGCTGAGAGAGCCGCCGAGCCCGGTGACCATGATGATCATGGCGGAGCCGCGCAGCGCCTCCTCGATCCACTTGCTCGTGCGGGCCTCCGCCTGGTCGGGCCGCGTGTTGCTGTAGGCGATGAGAATGCCGATGCCGAGCGCGACGACCGGCCAGCCCAGGTACAGCATCGCGCGGTTGATCAGGTGCTCGGCGGGCAGGGCGAACGCGGTCACGCTCTGGCCCGCGATGAGCGCCAGGGGGATGAGAATGGGCGCATAGGCGCGCCAGGTCGCCGGCAGCTCCGCCTCGCGCCCCTGCTCGATGAACGACTGGCCGACGAACTCGCTCGACGGCGGCGACTCGATGTACGGCCCGGCAGCTCGCGCGTAGGCCCAGCCGGCGAGCGAGGCGATCAGGGTGGCGATGCCGCCGTACAGGATCACGCTGCCGATGTCCGCCCCCACCAGCGCCACCGCGGCCAGCGGACCGGGCGTCGGCGGCACCATGGCGTGGGTGAGCTGCATCGCGCCGACCAGCCCCGTCGCCATCACGCTCATGTTCAGGCCGCTGCTGATGGCGGCGGAATGCACGAGCGGGTTGAGGATGACGTAGCCGACGTCGGAGAAGATCGCGAGGCCGATGACGAAGCCGCTCAGGGTCAGCGCCAGCGGCATCCGCGACTGACCGACCCAACGGATCATCGACGCCGTGATGCGCTCGATGCCGCCGGTGTGCTTCAGCGCCTCGGCCAGCACCGAGCCGAGGACGATCACCACCGCGATGCTCTGGATCGTGCGGCCGAAGCCCTGCTCGAAGGCGTCGATGAACGTCTGCCGGTCGATGCCCGGAATCAGCGCGAACAGCACGATGGGCACGAGCAGCGACAGAAAGACGTGCCACTTGAAGCGCGTGATCAACAGGAAGAGGAGGGCGACGATGGCCACCAGGCCGGCCAGGGCGACGAGCGTGCTCTCGGTGATCATTGCGGTGCCTTCCTCCCCTCTGCCGACGACGCTGCGTGCTCAACATACCATCGGTTGCGGGCGAACCCGCGACGAAGTACTGTAGGGGGTCCGGCCGGATCTCAGGAGGAATGTCAGCGATGAAGGCTCAGCACGTTCTCGGTTTCGCGCTTGCCGGTCTCGTCGGCTTCATGGCGCCCGTCGCGGCGAGCGCCCAGTCGGGTGACGGGGCGGACGCGGGGGTGACCTACGCGAAAGACATCGCGCCGATCCTCCAGCGGAGCTGCCAGCAGTGCCACCGGCCGGCGTCGGTCGCGCCGATGTCGCTGCTCACCTACGAGGAGGTCCGGCCCTGGGCGCGCGCCATCAAGATGCGCACCGGCCTGCGGAGCCAGCGCGGCGCCATGCCGCCGTGGTTCGTCGAGCGCGATCTGGGCATCCAGCACTTCAAGGACGATCCGTCGCTGAGCGAGGAGGAGATCGAGAAGATCGCGATCTGGGCAGACAACGGCGCCCCGCTCGGCAACCGCGCCGACCTGCCGCCGCCCATCGACTTCGGCGACGCGAACGAGTGGGCGATCGGCGAGCCCGACCTGATCCTCGAATCGCCTATGGTGACCGTGCCCGCCGCCGCGCCGGACAAGTGGACGTCGCTGGGCACGATTCCGACCGGGCTTACCGAGGACCGTTACGTCGCCGCGGTCGAGGTGAAGGAGTTCAACGACATCCCGCCCGACGCCACCGGCGACACCGTCGGCGGCCGCTACGTGTTTCACCACATGACCTACGGCGCCGTCATGCCCGAGGGCGCGGACGTCGAGTCGGCGACGCGCTTCCCCGTCCACGAGGTCGGACGCAACGCGGACATCTTTCCGGAAGTGGCCGGCCGGCTCCTCCCGGCGGGATCCCACCTGGAGCTGGAAACGGCGCACCTGCACTCGAACGGCCGCGAGACGCAGGCGCACCTGAAGTTCGCCTTCAAGCTGCACCCGAAGGGCTACGCGCCGGAGATCTCGCACTCGCGGACGTTCGTCGGCAACGGCGTCGACATCGACATCAAGCCGAACCAGGCGGACCAGGAGCTGCACGCGTATCGGGTGCTCGACACGCACACGAAGATCCTGTCGTTCGAGCCGCACCAGCACGCCCCCGGCATGCGCATGTGCGTGGAGGCGATCTGGGGCCACAACATCGAGACGCTGAACTGCGTCGGCTACGACCACAACTGGGTCAAGCAGTACATCTACCAGGACGACTACGCGCCGCTGCTGCCGAAGGGCACCATCCTGCACATCATCGGCTGGCTCGACACCACCGCCGCCAACCGCAACGTGGCCGATCCGCGGAACTGGTCGGGAGGCGGACGCCGCTCGGTCGCCAACATGTTCATCGACCTCGGCGAGGCGCTGGAGCTGACCGACGAGCAATTCGAGGCGGAGATGGCCGCACGCCGCGAGCGGCTCGCCCTGACCCCGAACGACCACGTCATCGGCTGCCCGCTGTGCCTGGTGGAGTTCCCGTCGCAGGTGCGGGCGGCGGACGACAACGACCAGTAGTCGGGCGGAGGTCGGAGCGATGCTGACGCAGTGGCCACGCCCGGGGGCGGCGGCCCTCGCCCTCCTTCTCGTGCTGGCGCAGGCGCAGGCCGGCGCCCAGACGCGCTTCACCTACTCGCGGGGCCAGAGCGTGTCCCCCGCCTACGAGGGGTGGTGGCAGAACGACGACGGCTCCTACACGATGTTCTTCGGCTACATGAACTCGAACTGGGAAGAAGAGATCGATGTGCCGATCGGGCCCGACAACCGCATCGAGCCCGGCGGCCCGGACCGGGGGCAGCCGACGCACTTCTACCCGCGGCGCAACCTGTTCCTGTTCACGGTGGAGGTGCCCCCCGATTTCGGCGACGACGAGGTGATCTGGACGCTCACCACCAACGGCCGGACCGAGCGCGCCTACGGCACGCTGCGCACCGACTACCTGCTCGACCGGCAGACCATCGCCACCGAGATGGGCGCCAACTTCGGCCGCGTGCGCGACGAGTGGCGGGACAACGAGTTCCCGAACCTGAGCCTCGCCGTCGACCAGCCGCGCCGCGTGCGCGTCGGGGAGCCGCTGCGGCTGGTGGCGTTCGTCAACGACGACGGGCTGCCGTCCGGCAACTACGCGCCGCCGCGGGTGGAAGCCGGAAGGCCGCACCCCGCCTACACGCCGCCCCGGCAGATCGTGCCCGGCAACCCGCCCGGCCTGCGGTTCGCGTGGATGGTCTACCGCGGGGACGCCTCGAAGGTCGCGTTCGGACCGCACCAGTTGAAGACGTGGCAGGACACGCGGGTCTACTCGAACTCGCCTTGGTCGCCGCCCTACATCCTGCCGCCCGTCCCGCCGGACGGACGCTGGGAGGTGGACGCCACCTTCGACGAGCCGGGAACGTACGTGCTGCGCGCCGTCGCCGGAGACGGCGCGTTGCAGACCGGCGAGAACCTCACGGTCACCGTGACCCGCTGAGGCGGAGCGGCGGCAGCGGGCTTCGTGCGCCGAGTCCCCGGCCCTGCCGCAGGGAGAGCGAGGGGTCGGTCGTTGCAGTGACGTACAGGCAGGGAGAGACCGATGGACGTGCACTACCGCCGACGGGTCGCCGCACGGTTCGTAGCCCTGCTGCTTGCGTCCGCCGTTGCGGGCGCCGCGCCCGAAGCCGCCGGCGCGCCCGGTCGGCATCAGGATCTCGTCGCCGCCGCGGCGGCGCAGGACCGGGCGGCCGTACGCACCCTGCTCGACGCGGGCGTCGACCCCGACACGCCGCGGGCGGACGGCGCCACGGCGCTTCTCTGGGCCGCCCACCGCGACGACCTCGACCTGGTCGACCTACTGCTGCAGGCCGGCGCCGACGTCGATGCCGCGGACGACAATGGCGTGACGCCGCTGCAGCGGGCCGCGGAGAACGCGAGCCCGGCCATGGTCGATCGGCTCCTGGCCGCGGGCGCGGACGTGGACGCGGCCCAGACCAGCGGCCTCACCGCCCTGATGATCGCCGCCCGGACCGGCAGCGCGAAGGTCGTGAACCAGCTCGTGAATCATGGCGCGGACATCGACGCCGGCACGGCGGAGACCCGCAGCACGGCGCTGATGTGGGCGGTCGCCGAGTCGCACGCGGACAGCGTGCGTGCGCTGCTCGACGCCGGCGCCGACCCGCGGGCCTCGACCGCCTCCGGCTTTACGCCTCTGCTGTTCGCCGCGCGCAACGGCGACATCCCGATGGCCCGCCTCCTGCTCGACGCGGGGGTCGGCGTGAACCACACCGGCGTCGACGGCACCCACGCGCTGCCCTACGCGATCGTCCGCGGCCACGACGACTTCGCGCGGTTCCTGCTCGATCGGGGCGCGGATCCGGACGGCGCCATGGGCGGCGTGACGGCCCTGCACGCCGCGGTCGGCCGCGTCGACACCTGGCTGGCCGACTGGAACCGGCGGCACGGCGGCGGCGCGCGCTACAGCACGCGGGGCAGCTCGGCGTTCGATCCGGTGCGGGCGCTGCCGCTGGTGAAGGCGCTGCTGGCCGGCGGCGCGGACCCGAACGCGCGCGTCGCGACGTCGGCCATGTTCATGAGCTACATCGGCTACCCGAAGAAGGGCGCGTTCGAGCCGTTCGCCGTCGGCACCGGCGATCTGCTGGGCGCAACCCCCTTGTGGATCGCCGCCTACAGCGCGAACGCGCGGGTCAAGGACATCCGCTTCGGACGGCCCGAGGGCACGGGAGCGGTCGAAGGGGCCGCGAGCCGCGCCAGCGGCGAGATCCTCCGCCTGCTCCTGGCCGCGGGGGCCGACCCGCACATGACCACGTACGACGGCACCACACCGCTGATGGTGGCGGCGGGACTCGGCCGTTCGACGTACACGCCGCGCGAGCCGCGCGGAGCCCGGTCCCCGGGCGCGGAGCATGCGATCGAGATCCTGATCGAGGCGGGAGCGGACGTGAACGCGGTCAACGAGGCGGGGTTCACGGCCCTGCACGGGGCCGCGTTCCGCGGGTTGAACGAGGTGATCGAGTACCTGGTGGCGCAGGGGGCCGCCATCGACGCGCGGGACTTCCGCGGCCGTACCGCCTACCGGATGGCGGAGGGGTCCAAGCAGTCCTTCCAGTTCCAGAGCTGGCCGCAGACCGCGGCGCTGATCGAGCGTCTCGGCGCCAACGCCCGGCTGGGAATACCGGGAACCGTGCAGGAGCGCCTGCGCGACGTATCGGCGCCGGCGGCCGACCAGTAGCTGCCACCAGCGGCGGCCGTCGCCGATTCGCACCCGGCGCCGACGGACTGCAGCCTTTCGGGGAGAAGAGACAGCCGAGAGGAGGAATCCCCGCAGGCGTCTTGCGCCTCCAGGGAACGGAAGCGCCCCCCGGAGGCCAGGACGGCTCTCCGGGGGGCGGAATCGAGTACTACCCGGCGAGGTGCCGCCGGAAGAAGCCCACCGTGCGGTTCCACGCCAAGTTCGCGGCCGCCTCGTTGTAGCGCGGCGTCGAGTTGTTGTGGAACCCGTGCAGCGTCCCCGGGAACATGTGCATCTCGTGGTCGACGTTGTTGGCCTGCAGCGCCGCCTCGTACTCGGGCCACATGGCGTTGATGCGCGGATCCGACTCCGCGTAGATGACCATCAGCGACGCCTCGATCTTCGGCACGTCCGCCGTGGCCGCCGTGGCGCCGTAGAACGGCACGCCGGCCTGCAAATCGCTGCCGAGCTCGGTCGCGAGCCGGTTGGTCATGCCGCCCCCCCAACAGAAACCGGTGGCGCCCAGTCGGCCGTTGGAGAGCGCGTGCCCCTTCAGGAAACGCGCGCTGTTGATCATGTCCTGATCCAGCGTCGCCGGATCGATGCTGCGCTGCAGCGTGCGACCGTCGTCGTCGTTGCCGGGATACCCGCCGACCGGCGACAGCCCGTCCGGCGCCAGCGCCAGGAACCCGGCGACGGCCGCGCGCCGCGCCACGTCCTCGATGTGCGGATTCAGGCCGCGGTTCTCGTGGATGACCAGCACCGCCGGGAACGGCCCGTCGCCGGCCGGCTGCACGAGGTACCCGCGCATCTCGCCGGACGTGCCGCCCGGCGAGGGGTAATCGACGTAGGTCCCCTTCATGCGCGGGTCGGTGAAGGAGATGGTCTGCGCCTCGGCGTACCGCGGCATCAGCGCCTGCGCCATCCAGAGCGCGGAGACGCCGCCGACGGTGAGGGCCGCGGCCCGGCTCAGAAACTCTCGCCGGTCGATGTAGCCGTGGCAGTACTCGTCGTAGAGGTCGAAGACGCGCCGGTCGATCTGCTGCTTTTCTTCTGCCATCATCGCGCTCCTGGATGATGCCGCGCACACCGTGCACCACGGCGCGGGCGGCCGGACGGGGTTACCGCGGGAACGCGGGGACGAAGCGGCGCGCCGCCGGCCGTCCCCGCGTGAAACTGCGACCGTACGGGACTACGAGCGAACCTTGATGACGACGCGCCGGTTCTGCGCGCGGCCCTCGCGCGAGTCGTTCGGCACCGCCGGCTGGTCCTCGCCGAAGCTGATCGTGTTCATCTTGTGCAGCGGGACGTTGTGCTGCCGGTAGAGGTAGTCCTTCACCGCTTCGGCGCGCCGCAGGCCGAGGCGCATGTTGTAGGCCGCGTCGCCGGTGTTGTCGGTGTGGCCTTCGATCTCGATGAACCCGCCGTCCCCCGCCGCGTGAATCTGGGCCACCAGTTGGTCGAGGCGCGACTGCGCGGCCGGCGGCAGATCCGCCCGGCCACTGTCGAAGTTGCCCTGCGCCTCGTTGAGGGTGACCTCCATGATCAGCCGCCCGATCCGGTTCTCGACCTGATCGACGCGCCCGTCGGCGTCGTCGGCCGCCATCTGCGCCGCGTCGGCCGCCGCCTGCGACGTCTGGGCCGCCATGTTGGCCGACTGCGCCCGCTGATCGACCTGGTCGATCCGCTCCGCGTTCTGGACCGTCCGCTCCTGGGTCTCCTCCACGGTGCCCGCCAGCGTGTCCACCTTGGCGTCCACCACGGCGTCCTCGGTGCGTACGAAGCCCCGCGTTGCGCAGGCCGATGCGACCAGAACGATCACCGCCGCCAGCGCCATCATCTTCACCGTCGTCCGCATCTTCCGCATGATTCCTCCTGAAACGATTCTTGTGACCCTACCACTTCAGCCGGGCCCGCCCCGCCACGTAACCGCCGCGGGCGTGAACCACCAGATTATCATCAGCCGTCCGTATCTCGATGGGATGCCATCCGCGGCGGAAGCCGGGCTGGAACGTCAGGACGTACTGGTAGCGCAAGCCGGTCAGCAACTCGGCCAGCGCCGCAAGCAGATCGTCGCGGGTTCCGGTGGCGCGCACGCTGCCGCCGGTCCAGCGGGCGAGGTCCGCCAGCGAGGCCGCCACGATCTCGCCGTCGGCGCCCGCCGCGCCGCCGATGCCGTCGCGCCGGTCCAGGGGTCCACCCACCGTCATCACGTGAACCGGCACGGCGATGGCGCTTGCGACGCTCGACACCTCCCCCGCCGTGCGGAGGCTGCCGTTGTCCACGCCGTCGGTCACCACGAGCAACGCACGGTGGCGGTTGCCGCGCCGGCCCACGAGCGTGGCCGCGTCGGCGACCGCGTCGTAGAGCGATGTCTGGCCGAAGGGCGACTCCGTCAGGGTCGGGACACCGATCCGCGCCAGGTCGCTCGTGAAAGGCGCGATCTCCCGCAGCACGGTGTCGAAGGTGAAGAGCGCCAGCTCGTCGCGCCCGGACTGCAGCGAGTCGACCAACGCCTCGACCGCGCGCCGGGCCCTGTCGATGTTGCGGTCAATCGCCATGCTGCCGCTGATGTCGACGAGCACGGCGACGCTGAGCGCCGCGTCGCTGGCGAAGACGCTCTCGATGGGGCGGCCGAAGCCGCTGTCGATCAGCCGGAAGTCGTCACGGGAGAGATCGCGAACGATGCGTCCGTTCCGATCCCGCACGGAGACGCGCACCGTCACCATCTCGACGCCCGACCTGAACGTCGGCGCCGGGTCGCGCTCGACCGGGACGGGCCGGCCCTGCGCCGCCGCTCCGGAAGCGGCAAGCGCGGCGAGGCCGAGAATTGCGAATAGGGTGCGAACGCGCATCGTGTCGAATCGAGGCGGCCCCGCGCCGAAGGCTCCCGCAGTGATTCTACGGGTTTTCGCGCTAGAAGCGGAACAGCCGGTTCATCTTCACCACGAAACCGCGATTGCGAAGTGCGGAGAAACGGTCGAAGCGGTCCGGCCGCAACGGGTCGCTGTCGCGATCCTCCGTGTAGACGACGAAGAGCTCGCTGCCGGGGCTGTACTCCCAGCGCAGGCGGAGGTTGGTGCTCACGCTGTTGGCGGCGGAGTTGTACTGGATGAGCCCGCCGAAGAACATGCGGGGCGAGAACGTGTAGGTGACGCGGGAGACGATCAGGCGGGTGTGGAACGAGCCCGCCGGCGTGTCGATCCAGTTCTCCGATACGGTCGGCTCGATGGACAGCTCCGGGGTCACCGCCAGGCGACCCTGGCTGAAGCCGATGGAGCGGATGTTCCCGTTGAAGTACTCGCCGCCCCGCACCGTGACGATGCCGGTCAGCCGGCGCTGCGCCCCGACCTGGTACGTCGCCTCGATGTCGCGGAACCCGTAGCCGCCCACCGGCAGCACGACGCCCGGTCCCGGCTCGAACGGCCGCACCAGGAACTCGTAGTTGTCCGCGAGCGTCATTCCCAACCGGTCGCTGGTCTCGAACTCGGTGCTGAAGCCCACCTGCGCCTGCTTCGTCTCCAGAATGCCGGTATCGGCGGTCAGTATGTGGTCGTAGCTCGCCTCGAGCCGGAACTGCCGCACCGCCTCCAGCGACGCCGGGCGCGGACTGAAGCGTCCCGCGAGGTACGATCGCCGGAAGTTGTCGCGCCGCAGGAAGCCCACCTCGGGAATGAAGTTGTCTTCGACGACGAGGTGCTCGGCGGTGACGCCGTAGCGGTCCCCGGCGTACATGAACTGGCCCTGGTAGCTCGTGTCGCGCCCTTCGAAGCCGGGCGTCTGCGTCCTGGCGGCATACCCGACCACGCTCACGTTCTCGTAGAACGCCATCGTGGCGTCGGCGCCGAACACCCGGTTGGCGCCGGCCCCGTTGCCGACGACCGAGACGGAGCGGTTCGTGAACAGGGCGCCGACGGCGCTGCGGCGCAGCACGTCGCGCTTCAGCCGCACGACCGTGAAGTTCGTCGACTCGACGCCGGCCGCGCCCCGGGTCCCCGGTGACAGCTCGCCGGTCTGGATGTTCAGTAGTCCCACATCGAAGTCGCCTGCTTTCCCCGTGACCCGGCCACCGCCGACAATCGGCACCACCGCGCCGTCCTGGAGCCCGATCCGCCGCGAGTAGAAGAGCGTCGGCGCGTTGCCGCTGCCGCGCGAGCTGCGGCCGCCGCCGCCGATCTGGCGCAGGGCGCTCGACCGCGAGCTCGGGCCGCCGCCGCGGGCGAACTCGAAGATGCCCCGGCCTTCGAGAAAGAACTCGCGCTTCTCGGGAAAGAACAGGCTGAAGCGGGTCAGGTTCACCTGCTGCTCGTCCACCTCTACCTGCGCGAAGTCCGTGTTGTACGTGAAGTCGGCCGTCAGGTTCTGGGTGATGCCGTACTTGAGGTCCACGCCGCCGTCGCCGTCCCAGGCCGTCGCGGGGCTGGCGGTGACGTCGGTGGTGGACCCGCCGATGCCGTACGGCTTGACTTCGAGAACGTTGCCCTCGTCCGGCACTTCCAGACCGACCAGCATCGCCGCGTCGGACAGACGGAAGATGCCGCGTCGTCCGGCCGAGATGGGCACGGGCGTGAGGTAGGAGCGTTCGTTCTTGCGGCGCACCATGCGGCGGAACTGGATCCCCCAGACCGGCGCCGGTCCCGGCCGGTAACGCACCGACTTGAAGGGAATCTCCATCTCGACCGTCCAGCCGCCCGCGAAGCGCCCCGTGCGCACGTCCCACACCGGATTCCAGTCGCCGTTCGGATTGCCCTCGTTGGTGATCTGGAAGTCCCCGAGCGCGCCGAGCGGGTTCGTGTAGAACGCGATGCCGTTGCGCCGGTCGTTGAACGTATCGAAGGCCACCCAGAAGGTGTCGTTCTCGCGGAGCTGGGGCGTGTCCCGCTGCATCTCGTTGGCCACCCACGCGCCCGGGGGCGCCGAGTCCCACAGGCGGGCGGCGACGTAGAGGCTCGCCGCGTCGAAGAAGACCCAGGCTTCGGTTCTCTCGCTGGCCGGCGCGCCCTCGTTCGGCTCCTGCTGGATGAAATCGTCCATGGCGGGGACGATCTCGTACGCCGGCTCGTCGAGGACGCCGTCCAGACGCAGCCCGGCGGCCAGCTTGACGGCGCGGACGGTGGCGCGCCGCAGCGCATCGCGCGCGATCACCGCGGGCGGCGACGGCGGGGGCGGGCGATCGACTGCCCCGGTCACTGTGAATCCGGCGCCGGCGGCGGCCACCGGGCTCGCCGTTTCGAGCAGATCCGGCGTGCCCGGAACGGGATCGGACTGCGCGTGGGCGACATCGGCGCTGCCGGCCGCAGCGAGCAAGGCCAGGAGCGCGCCGACACCGGCCACGATTCGGCAGCGCCCGCGGGGGCGATGCGTGTGACCGGACGAGCCGCGGTCGACCGCGCCGGAAATCATGGGAGCAGGAACGCTTGGTTGGTCGCGTTTCCGGCAACGCATCGCTGCTCGAACCTGCCGGCGCCGCCTCTCACCGGCCGCCGGCGGCCTCGGCGGCCTCCCGCTCCTCGGCGCGATGGCCGGCGAGGATCCCCTCCATGCCGATGTTGCCCTCGTGGCAGGCGTACTCGAAGAGCGCCTCGTCCTTGCGCGACAACGGAATCATGGCCGTCCATTCGGCAGCGTAGGTGCCCGGATCGTCGACCGTGAACTCGTGCTGCAGCGTGTCGGGTCCGACGCGCGTGAATCGCTCGACCAGGCGCAACCGCTCCGCAGAGCCGCGTTGCCGCTGGTAGAGGGCGGCCGGGGATTCGCTGCCGGCGGAGAAGTTGGTGGTCTCGACGACCAGCGTGTCCCCGTCCCAGTAACCCCGCGCGTCGCCGTGCCACTGGCGGATGGCGTCGTCGGCGTGGGGCGAGCCGTCCAGCGGAATGATGCGCGCGTCGTGGATCATCTCGTGCAGGAACACGACGTGGTCGGGCGTCTGGACGATCTGGTAGTAGGTGTTGTAGCCGGCGAACAGGTTCGGCATCCCGAAGGTGATGCAGCGCTCCTGGAGCCGCCGGTCGGTCCACGAGGACGCCGGGTTGTCGGCGATATGGGCGACCCGGGCGTCGATCCACCGTTGCGCCTCCGCGGTGAAGGCCGGCAGCCGCCCGTTCGGGGGATCGATCACCAGCGAGGTCCGGTTGTCGAACTCGCGGTCGACCAGCCAGAACTGGTTGTAGTTGCCGGTCGCCGCGTCACGGGAGGAGAACTCGTCCTGCTCGCCGAGCGCGGCCACGAATACGCTGTCGGCGAATGCCGCATCGCTCTCGCCGCTCGCGAAGAGCTCTGCATAGCGCGCCTCCAGGCGGGCCAGCTCCTCGTCGGTCAGCGTCGCCTTGTCGCCGAGGACCTCCGGGCGCTCGAGCGGCGTGGCGGTGTTGTTGGCCCACACGCCCTGCAGGTCGGGCCGCCCGTCCGGGGTCCGCGGCATGGTCCACTGCGCGTCCTGCGACGACTGCGCCCCGCTCGCCGCCGGCACGACCAGCATCGCTGCCGTGACAACGCCGCCGATCACGCGGCGCACGGCTCGTGACTGACTCATCCTCTGCCTCCCGGTTCGGACTTCCGCTTTCCGAAATTATATGGCGCGAGCCGCACGCGCACCCATGGGTCGACCGCGGCCGGGCCACACTGCCCGCAGCAGCGCGTTCGCTCGTCGCGCCGCGGCTCTGCTCACCGTGGAACCACCGCGTCGAGCGCCCGATCGAGGTCGGCGATGAGGTCGCCGGCATCCTCGATCCCGATGGACAGGCGGACCAGATCGTCGGGCACCGGCGAGCCGGGTCCCTCGACCAGGCCCCGGGCCTCCGCGAGACTCTCGACCCCGCCGAGCGACGTCGCGTTGTGGAACAGTCGCAGCTCGCGCACCACCCGGCGCGCGGCTTCGGCGCCGCCCTTCATCCGCAGCGAAACGACCGCCCCGAAGCCGCCGTCCATCTGCCGCGCCGCCACGTCGTGGCCGGGGTGTCCCGGCAGCCCCGGATAGAGAACGGCGGATACCGCGGGATGCCCGTCGAGCGCCTCGGCGATCCGCTGCGCGTTCCGCGCGGACGCGGCGACCCGCAGGCAGACGGTGCGCATGCCGCGCAGCAGCAGCCAGCTCTCGAAGGGGCCGATGACGGCGCCGCGGTACGCGCGCTCGCGGCGGCAGCGCTTCCACAGGTCGTCCTCGCGCGCCGTGACCAGCGCGCCGGCCAGAACATCCGAGTGCCCGTTGAGCTGCTTGGTGGCCGAGTGCATGACCAGGTCGGCGCCATGCTCGAGCGGCCGGCTGAGCACCGGCGTCGGCAGGGTGTTGTCGACGACGAAGCGGGCTCCCGCTTCATGCGCGGCGGCGGCGGCGGCAGCGAGATCGGTGACCGCTCCGTTCGGGTTGGCCGGCGTCTCGGCCCAGACGATCTTCGTGGCTCCGGGCCGCAGCGCCCGCCGCAGCGCGGCCATGTCCCCGTTCGGCACGAGATCGAGAGTGATCCTGCCCCGCCCCGCCTCGCCCTGCAGCCAGCGGCGCAGCATCCAGTACATCTGCTCCGGCGCCACGACGTGATCCCCGACGTCCAACGTCTCGAACACCGTGGTGGCCGCCGCCATGCCCGCGCTGAACAGCATCGCCGCCCGCCCGCCTTCCAGCGACGCGAGCAGCGCCTCGGACTGGTCGTAGGTCGGATTCTGGTCGCGCGTGTAGACCCGCCCGCCGGTCGGCGCGCCCTCGGCCGTCCGCTCGTACTGCACGGCCGGGTAGATGGGCGGCACGAGCGAGCCGGTCGCCGGATCCACCGCGCCGAGCGCCTGCGCGGCCCGTGTGGAGGGTTTCTGGCCGGCTGGAAAACGGGACATGCGGAACCTCCGAGAACGAGAACCGTGGACGACTCGTGCGCGGATACCGGCGCGCCCGGCGGGAACCGGCGCTCCCCTCAGGCACGCGCGGGACCGATGTCGACCGCGATGTCGCGCCACTTGCCCTGACGGAAGCGCATCACGCTCAGGCTCGCGCGGGCGACGTGGCCGAGCACGATGGCCAGCCATATGCCGGACGCCTCCAGCTCCCCGGTCATCTGCAGGTAGGTGCAGAGGCCGATGGGAATGACGACCTGCGACACCATCGAGATGTAGAGCGGGCTGCGTGTGTCGCCGGTCCCCTGCAGGCCGCCGGTATAGACGAGCGCCACGGTGACGAAGAGCCCGGAGACGGCCAGGTAGGCCAGGAGCTGCCGGCCCAGCTCGAACTGGATCCCGTCGGCCATGCCGAACACGCCGAGCAGCGCCCGCGGCACGGTGACCAGCGCGAGGCCGATGACGCACGCCACGCCCACGCCGATCGACGACGCCACGAGGGCGGCGCGCTGGCTCCGCTCGGGTCGGCCGGCCCCGAGGTTCTGCCCCGCCACCGCGGCCGTCGCGCTCATCAGGCCGACCGACGTCCAGGTGATCAGGGCGAAGAGCTGCGTGTAGCCCACCGCGTAGGCCGCCTGCGCCTCGGCGCTCTGCTCCAGCGATCCGACGAAGCGCAGCATCAGGACCCCGGCCAGGTTCATCACGATGCCCTGGAATCCGGTCGGCAGGCCGAAGCGGAAGAGCTCGCGAATGATGTGCCAGTCGGGCGCGAACGACATGCTGCGCGAGAACCGGACGACCAGGCGCCCCGAAAAGAGCAGCCAGAGGAACGCCGCGGCCGTCACGCCCGCGGCGATCGCGGAACCCATCGCCGCGCCGACCGTGCCGAACGCGGGAATCGGGCCGAGCCCGCGGATCAGCACGACGTTCAGCACGACGTTCAGCACCGTCATGGCGACGCCGAGGCGCAACGGGGTCCGCGCATCGCCGGCGGACCGCAGCGCACCGCTCATCATGAAGAAGATGAGCATCCCGATGCTGAAGACGAACATGACGCGGATGTAGCCCAGCGCCTCGCCCTGCACCTCGGGCGCGGCGTTGATGAGGTTCAGCAGCGTCGGGGCGAGGAAGTAGCCGAGCGGCGCCAGCACGCCAACCGCCATGAACACCGCGGTCAGGAAGGCCTGGTAGACCGTCCGGTTGACCTTGTCGGGCTCGTTCGCGCCGGCGAAGCGCGCCACCAGCACGCCCATGCCGCTGAAGACCGACGCGACGAACACGATGACGAGGATGAAGATCTGGACGCTGACGCCGATCGCGGCGTTGCCGACGTAGCCGACGTAATGGCCGACCATCGCCTGGTCGACGATGCCCTGGATGCCGCCGAACACGTTCTGCAGCATCGTCGGCCAGGCGAGCTTCCAGACCGTGCGCGCGAGCGGCCCTTCGACGATCGCCCGGTCAAACGCTTTCTGTGGAGGGCCCTTTGCGCTCATGTCAGCGGGAGGTCGGCGCGGGCCGCAGTAAGATGGGAAGTCTCACCGTGCCGGTCGAATCTCCGAAACTCTATCAGATCGACGCGCTGCTCCGGTCGGCGTTCCGGGCGCCCCTCCCCGGCGGGGACGCGCACCGGCGGCTCGCACCGAAACCGCGCCCCGGCTGGCGGCCCGGCGTGGTGCCCGACCACGCCACGCCCGCCGCCGCTCTCGTGCTTCTCTATCCTCTAGACGACGCACCGCACGTTCTGTTGACCGTCCGGGCCGGCCGACTGGGAAAGCACGCCGGCCAGGTGTCGTTCCCCGGCGGCCTGATCGACGCCGGCGAATCGGTTCGCGACGCGGCGCTGCGCGAGGCGTTCGAGGAGGTCGGCCTCGACCCGGCGGCCGTGCGCGTGGCCGGTGCGCTGTCCCCGCTCTACATCACGGTCAGCAACTTCGCGATCCACCCGGTGGCCGGGGTCGCGGCGTCGACGCCGCGCCTGCGTCCTTCGGCCGCGGAGGTGGCGCGCCTGCTGCCGGCGCCGCTGGCCGCCCTGGCCGATCCCGCCAACCTGCGGCGCGGGACGCGCTGGCGCGGCGATCTCCCGTGCGACGTGCCGTACTTCGAGGTGCGCAACGAGCGCGTCTGGGGCGCCACCGCGATGGTGCTGGCGGAACTGCTGACGCTGCTCGATCTCGCCCCCCGCAACCCGTGGTGACATGGTAGATTGACGGTGGCCCCCGTGCGGCCCCCACCGTCTTCCTCCCGCCCCCGGCGGCGGCGCGTTCCCGGACGCCGCCAGCAGCAACGCGACGTTCGAGGAGACCGGATCCGATGGCGAAACGGACCAGCAGGCGAACCGGGACCGGAAAACGCGGCACGCGCGACGCGCCGCTGTTCGACGCCGCCGGCGACGGCGACGGGATCGACGTGCTCGCGCGACGGGGCGGCGGAGACACCGTCGTCGGGCTCCACGAGGCGGCCCAGGCCCGCTATCTCAACTACGCGCTGTCGGTCATCACGTCGCGGGCCCTGCCCGACGTGCGGGACGGCCTGAAGCCGGTGCAGCGGCGCATCCTGTACACGATGTGGCAACAACGGCTGCGCGCCGACGCCAAGCCCCGCAAGTGCGCGAAGGTGGTCGGCGACGTGATGGGAAGCTACCACCCGCACGGAGATGCGGCCATCTACGACACCCTCGTGCGCATGGCGCAGCCCTTCACGCTCCGCGCGCCGCTCGTGGACGGCTCGGGCAACTTCGGATCGCTCGACGGCGACGGCGCCGCCGCCATGCGCTACACCGAGTGCCGGCTGGCCGCGATCAGCGCCGAGCTGCTGCGCGAGATCGACGAGGAGACGGTCGCCTTCCAGCCGAACTACGACGGCACGCGCCAGGAGCCGGTGGTGCTGCCGGCCCGCGTGCCGAACCTGCTCGTCAACGGCGCCACCGGCATCGCGGTGGGCATGGCGACCAACATCCCCCCGCACAACCTCGGCGAGGTGGCGACGGCGCTCGTCAACCTGCTCGACGACCCGGACCTCACCAGCGCCCGGCTGGCCCGCGACGTCCGCGGCCCGGACTTCCCGACCGGCGGGCGGCTGGTGAACACCACCGAGGAGCTGACGCAGATCTACACCACCGGGAGCGGCACGGTGCGCGTCCGCGCGACGTGGGCGACCGGCGAGCGGCGCCGGTCGTCGAAGACCGTCCACGTCACCAGCGTGCCCTACGGCGTGAACAAGGCGCAGCTCGTGGAACGCATCGCCGAGGTGGTCGTCGGCCGCAAGCTGCCGCCCCTGCTCGACGTCAAGGACGTCTCGACCGACGACGTGCGCATCGAGCTCGAGATGAAGGCCGACGCCGACGAGCGGATGGTGATGGCCTACCTGTTCAAGCACACGCCGCTGCAGACGACCTTCCCGGTCAACCTCACCTGCCTGGTCCCGACCGACCAGCCCGGGGTCGGCCGGCCGGAACGGCTCGACCTGCAGCAGATGCTGTGGCGCTTCCTGCTGTTCCGCCTCGAGGTGGTCACGCGGCGGCTCGAGCACGAGCGCGCGGCCCTCGGCAGGCGGATCCACATCCTGGAGGGGTTCGAGAAGGTCTTCGACGCGCTCGACGCCATCATCGCGATGATCCGGCAGTCGGACGGCAAGGCCGACGCGGCGGCGAAGATCATGCAGATCTTCGGGCTCGACGCCGAGCAGACCGACGCGATCCTGGAGCTGAAGATCTACCGCCTGGCGCGGCTGGAGATCCTGATCATCCGCAAGGAGCTGGCGGAGAAGCAGGAACGCGCCCGGCAGATCGATACGGAGCTCGGCGACGAGGAGCGCCGGTGGCGGATCGTGCGAGACGAGCTCGTCGAGGTTCGGGAGACCTACGGCGAGCCCCGCCGGACCGCCATCGACGGCCCGGCCGACGACGATCTGGTGTTCAGCGCGGACGACTTCATCGTCGACGAGGATGCCGTCGTGCTGGTTTCCCGCGACGGCTGGGTGAAGCGGCAGCGGGAAGTGCGCGACCCGGCGGCGACACGACTGCGCGAGGGCGACGCCCTGCTGACCGCGGTGGCCGGCAGCACACGCGCCACGGTCGTCTTCTTCACCAACTTCGGGGTCGCCTACAGTTGCCGGCTGATCGACATACCCGCCACCACGGGCTACGGCGAGCCGATCCAGCGGCTGTTCAAGCTGAAGGACCGGGAACGGGTGGCCACCGTGCTCAGCCTCGACCCGCGCGTCGCGGGCGAGATCGCGGCCACGCCGTCGCGGCCGGAGCCGCCGACTCACGCGGTGGCGGTGTCCAGCGACGGCTACAGCCTGCGGTTCGGACTCGAGGCGTTCAACGAGCCGAGCACGCGCGCCGGGCGCCGGTTCGCGCGGCCCGCCAGGGGCGCCGAGATCGTGGGCGTGGCCGCGATTACGGGTGACGAGACGCTGATCGCCGCCACTCGCGAGGCGCGCGCCATGCTCTGCCCGGCGCGGGAGGTCAACTTCCTGTCCGGCCCAGGCAAGGGCGTGCTGCTCATCAAGCTGGCGAAGGACCGCGACCACGTCATCGGCTTCATCGCCTCGCGCGGCGACCGCGACCTGCTGACGGTGGAAACGAGCCGCGGCGCCGAGCAGAACATCAGCACCGCGAAGTACGATCCGGTAAGCCGCGGCGGCAAGGGCCGCGAGCTGCTGCAGCGCGGTCAGCTCACCCGTATCGTCCCGAGACCGATCGCGACGCCCGACATCGAGGAGGGCTGAAACCGCGGCGACGGTGTCGGGAACCTCGGAGAACGTCTACCTCATGGGCATCGACCAACTGATCGACCGGATCATGCGTCCGGTGGCGGACGCCGTGTCCGGCTTCGTTTTCTACCCGATCCCGCTCTTCGGGGCCGAGATGCCGCTCATCGTGCTGTGGCTGGTGGCCGGCGGGCTCTTCTTCACCTTCTACCTGAACTTCATCAACGTGCGGGGATTCGCGCAGGCGCTGCGCATCGTCTCCGGCCGCTACGCGCGCGAAGGCGACCCGGGCGAGATCTCGCAGTTCAGCGCGCTGTCCACCGCGGTCTCCGGCACCGTCGGCATCGGGAACATGGCCGGCGTGGCCGTCGCCATCTCCACCGGCGGGCCCGGCGCCACGTTCTGGTTGATGGCCGCCGGGCTGCTCGGCATGTCGTCCAAGTTCGCCGAGTGCACGCTCGGCGTGCTGTACCGGCGGCGCAACCCCGACGGCTCCGTCTCCGGCGGGCCGATGCACTACCTCGAGCGTGGCCTCGGCGAGCGCGGCTGGCCGGCGCTCGGCCGGAGTCTCGGACTCTTCTACGCCGCCGCCATGGTGTTCGGCTGCCTCGGCATCGGGAACATGTTCCAGTCGAACCAGGCCGCCGCCATCTTCATCGACATCACCGGCGCCGACGCCAGCTTCTTCGCCGGCCGGGGCTGGCTGTTCGGACTGCTGCTCGCCGCGATCGTCGCGCTGGTGATCATCGGCGGCATCCGTTCCATCGCCCGCACGACGGTCCGGCTGGTGCCCACGATGGCGCTGCTCTACGTATCGCTGGCCCTGCTGACCATCGCCCTCAACGCGGACCGGCTGCCGGGAGCCGTCGCGGCCATCTGGCACGGCGCGTTCACGTCGGAGGGGATGGCCGGCGGCGGCCTGGGCGCGCTGGTCATCGGCTTCCGGCGCGCCGTCTTCTCCAACGAGGCGGGGCTGGGCAGCGCCGCCATCGCTCACGCCACCGCCCGCACCCCCCAGCCGGCCAGCGAGGGCTTCGTCGCCCTGCTCGAGCCGTTCATCGACACCGTGGTGATCTGCACGTTGTCGGCCCTTGTCATCACCACCACGGTCTACGATCCGGCGCTCGCCACGGGCGACATCACCGGCATCGAGCTGACGACCCGGGCGTTCGCCTCGACCCTGCCCTGGTCCCCGGTCCCGCTGGCCGTCGCGGCCATCCTGTTCGCCTTCTCGACGATGATCGCCTGGGCCTACTACGGCCTGAAAGCCTTCACCTATCTGGCCGGGGAAGGCCGCCTGCAGCACCTCGGCTTCAACGCCTTCTTCTGCGCGTTCGTCGTCGTGGGGGCGAGCATCAATCTCGAGGCGCTCATCGACCTGTCCGACGCCCTGGTCTTCGTGGTCGCCATCCCGAACCTGATCGGGCTCTACCTGATGGCGCCGGTCGTGAGGCGGGAGCTCGCACGCTACCGGTGGTGACCGGCACGCACCCCCGGCCGGGGGCGTGGCCCATGCTAAACTGAGGCTCCTTCCCTGTAAGGCTCGCTGCAGCCACCGTCACCGCGGTGCGCGGCGGGTCGTACGCCGGCCTGGAGCCCAGCCGGGTCGCCCGGAAGACGCAATGGCGAGTTCATATTCGGCAAAGGACATCACCGTCCTCGAGGGCCTGGAGCCGGTGCGCAAGCGTCCCGGCATGTACATCGGGGGCGTTGGCTCGGCCGGCCTGCATCACCTCGTCTGGGAGATCCTCGACAACGCGGTCGACGAGGCCATGAACGGCCATGCCGCGAACGTCCAGGTGACGCTGCACGGCGACGGCTCGACGGTAACCGTGGTAGACGACGGCCGCGGCATGCCGGTCGACCGCCACCCGAAGACGGGCCAGAACGCGCTGGAGGTGATATTCACCACCCTGCACGCCGGCGGGAAGTTCGAGAACCGGACCTACCGCACGGCCGGCGGGCTGCACGGCGTCGGCGCCAGCGTGGTCAACGCCCTGTCGCAGGAGTTGGTCGCCACGTCGAAGCGGGATGGCTTCCTGTGGCAGCAGACCTTCCGGCGCGGAAGACCGGTGGCGGCGCTGCGGCAACTGAAGCCGGCGCGCGGCACCGGCACCACGATCCGTTTCCACCCGGATCCGCGAATCTTCCCCAGGACCACGTTCGATGCCGGGCTCATTCGGCAGCGGCTCGAAATCGCCAGCTACGTCCACGGCGGGGTGAGGTTCGTGTTCACGGACGAGGCGCAGGACTCCAGGGAGGAGTTCCGCCACGAGCACGGCCTGCCGGACTACCTCGCACGGCTCGTGAAGGAGCGCGGCGCCAACCCCGTGCACGAGGCGCCGTTCCTTCTCGTGCGGGAGCACGCGGACACGGGCTCGCGGATCGAGGTCGTGCTGCAGTGGACGGAGGCTACCGACGAGCACCTGCGCAGCTACGTGAACGGGATTCCGACCGGGTCCGGCGGCACCCACGAGACCGGCGTGCGGGCCGGCCTCGGCAAGGCCGTCCGCAACTTCATCGAGACGCACGGCCTGTCGCCGAAGGGCGTGACCCTGACCGCGGACGACATCCGCGAGGGACTGACCGGCGTCATCTCGATCTTCGTCCCGGAACCCCAGTTCCAGGGGCAGACCAAGGACCGCCTGAACAATCCGGAGCTCGCACCGGTCCTCGACGGGGCGGTACGGCCGGCCCTCGAGCACTGGCTGAACCACAACATCAGCATGGCCGAGGCGATCGTCGCCCGGATCATCCTGGCCGCGCGCGCCCGCGAGGCGAGCCGCGCGGCCCAGCAGGCCGTCTCGCGCAAGAGCGCGACCTCGAACCGGCTCAACCTGCCCGGCAAGCTGAGCGACTGCACGGGCAGCGCCCGCGGCGACAGCGAGCTGTTCATCGTCGAGGGGGACTCGGCCGGCGGCTCCGCCAAGCAGGGGCGGGACCGGACCCGGCAGGCGATCCTGCCGTTGCGCGGGAAGGTGCTGAACGTGGAGAGCGCGTCGGCGTCGAAGGTGCTGGCGAACAAGGAGCTGTCGGACGTCGTGACCGCGCTCGGCTGCGGCCTCGGGAAGAACTTCGACCTCGCGAAGCTGCGCTACGACCGCATCATCATCCTGGCCGACGCCGACTCGGACGGCAACCACATCGCCACGTTGCTGCTCACATTCTTCTACCGCTTCCTGCCCGGGCTCATCGCCCACGGGAAGGTCTTTCTGGCGCAGCCGCCCCTCTACCGCATCGACGTCGGCAAGGAGACGTTCTGGGCGCTCGACGACGTGCACCGCGACGCCATCGTCAAGGCGCACACCAACGGCCGCGGCGCCCCCGAGATCACCCGCTTCAAGGGACTCGGCGAGATGATGCCGAAGGTGCTGTGGGAAACGACCCTGAATCCGGACACGCGGCGCCTTCTGCGGGTCGCCGTCAGCGACCAGCTTCTGACGGACCGGGTCATCGCGGACCTGATGGGCAAGGATGCCTCGGCGCGATTCCGTTTCATCATGGAGCGCGCCGACGAGGCGCTCGATCTCGACGTCTAGGAATCTGCGCCGCAGAACGCAGCGAAGCGAAGCGCCGTGGCGCGCAGAGTCATGGAGCGGGGGGGATGGGCCGAAACACCGAACCGGCGAGGCTTTTCGGGGCGCTGGATTGATATGAATCAACTCGGCCTTGCGCGTATCGTCTTCTCTATCTATCGCGCGTCCCGACTACCGGCCCTGGCAACCACTCTACTCGCCAACAAACTCCACCGTTCCGACGGCGTGCGAATTCGTGCGATCACGCTATCGTTTGGTCTCGATATCTCTCAAGCCTACGCGCAGGCGCAGTGTACCTGCCCCGCCGGCTCACTTGACATTCCCGCCGCCACGGCGCATTGTAATTGCACGCTGCTCCGCACCGAGTACCGGAGCGCCCGCGGGGCGTGCTTCCCGCTGCGCCCGAGCCGGTCCATCCCGGTGCCGGAACTTCGGAAGAACGTGACGCAATCGACTCGACCTGTGTCGGCCAGCACGGACCATGCGGCGACTTGCGCGCGCAACGGTCGCGTCGTCGCTCACGCCGGCCAGCCCCTCGAAAGAAACGACAGGATCTAGAAGTGCATTGGTACCCACGCTATGTGCCGGTCGACGAGCAGCGCGCGCGAACCGTGTCCGAGATGCACGAATTGCGCGCCCGCGGCGTAAGGGTGCAGCCGGTCGAGCTGCGGGGACGGACCATCGCACAGCGCTTCTGGGGCCGCCATTGGTGCGAGCACCTCGAGTCGTTCTCGGAATACACGGCCCGTCTCGCACACGGTCGCGCCTACGTGCGCAACGGCTCCGTCTGTCACCTGGCGATAGAGGCCGGCGGTGTCGACGCGATGGTTGTCGGCTCGACGCTCTACCACGTCGTGATTCGCGTACGGCAACTGGACAGAAGCGCCTGGACCGCCATCGCGGCCGCGTGCGCCGGCGAGATCGGATCCGTGCGCGAGTTGCGAGAGGGTCGGTTCTCCGATCGAGTCGCCGAGGTCCTCACCGACCGCGACACGGGCCTGTTCCCGCATCCGAGCGAGATCGTGCCGGAGTGCGAGTGCTCCGACAGAGCGACGATGTGCAAACATGCGGCAGCGGCCCTCTCCGGGGTCGGCCGCCGACTCGACGACCACCCGGAACTTCTCTTCCTCCTGCGCGGTGTCGACGAGGCGGAGCTGATTGGAACGACCGCGACGCCTGCACGCGGGCACGCGGCGAGCGACCCGGCGGCCAACGGCAGCGTCGGCACGTTCTTCGACGTCCATCCCGGCGCCGGCGGCACGGCCGCGCCGGAATCCGCGATGACACTGCACCTCGCCGGACCGGCCGCTTCGGACGCGCCTGCGTTCGGAGCTTCGATGCCGGCTGCCCCTGCGGCACCCCGCAAGGTCAAGAAGACGCTCACCTATCGACCTCCCACCCCGACCGCCGCCCTCCCGGCCCGCGCACCGGCCGCCGGGGACGATGGAACGAACGAATTTCAGCCCACGGGCGAGCTGGTTTTCAGCCTGCGCGAGCGGTGCGGGTGCTCGGTAGCCGAGTTCGCGGATCTGATCCAGGTCACCGCGACCACGGTCCGCCGCTGGGAGACCACGTCCGGACCGCTCAACCTGCACGCCCGCCCCTGGGAAGCCCTGCTGGCGCTGCACCAGGAAATCGAGAGACACGCGGGATAGTTCCGCGACCGGTGTGAACCGGACAGGTTGCCATGGCCGCGCTCGACTGGATCACCGTCGAGGGATTCAAGAGCATCAAGCGCATCGAGCGCTTGCACCTCAAGCCCATCAATTTGCTGATCGGGTCCAACGGCTCCGGAAAATCGAACTTCATCGGCGTGTTCGCGTTGCTTCGCGAGATCCGATGCGGGCGGTTGCAGGAGTACGTGAGGCGGTCCGGCGGCGCGGACAAGGTCCTGCATTTCGGGTCCCGCAACACGTCGAGGTTGAACATCCACGCTTCGTTGGGCGACGAGGCGAACCAATACGTGCTCACACTGGCCTCGAACGCAGAGGACAGTCTCTTTCCGTTGCGGGAAGAGTGTCACGGAAGTGGACGAAGACACATCCTGTCACCATCGGGACCGGAAACCTGGATCAGCGACCCCGACCCGCGCAATCTCGATCGCGATGCGGCGATCCAGGACGTCCGCATGCACCTCGATAGTTGGCGTGTCTACCACCTGCACGACACCAGCTCCACGTCCCCGATCAAGAAGACGGCCGACGTGGACGACAACAGGTTCCTGCGTCACGACGGCGCCAACCTCGCGGCGTTTCTGTACTTCCTGTCTAACAAGCACGGGGACTCGTACGACCTGATCCGACGAACCGTGCACCTCGTCGCACCGTTCTTCGACGACTTCCAACTCCAACCGCAGGCGTTGAACCAGGACAAGATCCGCCTCGAATGGCGGCACCGTGGCTCGGACGCCTATTTCGACGCCTCGTCGCTGTCGGACGGAACCCTGCGCTTCATCGTGCTTGCGACGCTGCTGCTTCAGCCGGTATCGCTCCGACCCTCGGTGATCCTGCTAGACGAACCGGAACTCGGACTGCACCCCTACGCGATCACGATGCTGGCGTCGCTGGTCAGACAGGCCTCCGTCGAGACCCAGGTAGTCTTCGCGACTCAATCGACGCTGCTGTTGGATCACTTTCAACCTGAAGACGTTCTCGTGGCAGACCGCGTGGACGGCGGGACGAAGTTCACCAGGCTGGATGCCGCGGATCTTCAGGAATGGCTGCAGGACTACAGCCTCGGCCAGTTGTGGGAAAAGAACCAGTTTGGCGGCCGGCCCGTCCGTAGCGGCGCCGAGCGGCAGTAGATCCGATGTCCCGGCTGCTGGTTCACGTCGAGGGCCAGACCGAGGAGACCTTCGTCAACGAGCTGCTCTGCCCGCACCTCACGCGGTTCGATGCACGAGTCGAGGCGATGCTCTTCAGCGATTGCACGGCGTTCGGACGCGGAATCAGTCGCCCGCACCTTGGGGGTGTCAAAGATCGGATCCGTTCCCGGGTCCTCGATCAGCGCACGCGCATCCTCCGACAACTTCTCCGGAAAACCGGACGCCCAAAGCAGAACATGCGTGTCGAGGAGGACCTTCACTTGCCGCCCTCGAACCGAGCTTCGATCTCGGCGGACCCCATGCGGTCGAAATCTTCTGGCACCGAGATTCTACCGGCCAGAAATCCAAGCCGCCGTATCTCTCCGGACACCTGCGCCTCCACCGCGATGACTTTGACGACGGCCTTGCCGGCGCGCGTGATGATGAACGGCTGCCCCTCGGCAGCCGCGTCGACGAGACTCGACAGATGTGCCCTAGCTTCATCCATGTTAACGGTGCGCATGACTTCCCCTCCATCGCTCGGATTCCCGGATGTTACAGCCACGGTCCGCCCCGCTCGCAGGAACTCCGTCCGGCCGTACGAGCCGCGCTTGAAAGACGGCCGCGGACTCCTGTTCTTCGCGGGTCAGGAAATTGAAGCATCCGCTTCGCAAGGGCCTCAAGCTCCAAATCCGGCACGCCCGCACGCGCAAGTGTAGCGACTCCAAAGCGGATCGAGGTCGTTCTCATGCGACGCCTCCGATGTCGGTGTGCCCTGTTGCCGCGCCGGCGATGAGGACATCCCGTCTTTCTCTCGGCAGCGCGCTGGTGAGCGCGGACGGGACGTGCACCGTCGCGAACGACCGCACGGCTTCAGCCGGACGCACACCGCGCGCTGAGCGCGGGGAGCCGCCCGAGACGGCGCACGATTTCGGCGCGCGGCAGCGGCGCGTTGATCAGGAACTCGCGGTGGGTCCGCCGCCCGCGCCAGGCCGGGCGGCGCGGCGGCTCCGGCAGCAGCGCGTCGACGAGGTCGAGGTCGAAGTCGTAGAGCAGCACCCCGTGGTGGAGGAGGGCGCCGCGCACCCGCCGCTGGGCGTGCCCGGCGAACTTCCGCTCGCGAACCGCGAGGTCGGTCGACCGGATCGCGACGCCGTCGATGGCCAGAACGCCGGCCAGCCCGCCGAGCACCCACGCGTAGCTGCGTTCGACGTCGGCCAGCCAGGGGCGGGCGCCGAGCGACAGGACCAGGGCTATGTTCAGGCATCCGGGACCGACGACGACCGCACCGCCGCCCGACTCCCGGTACAGCAACGGAACCTCGCGCGAGACGCATGCGGGCACGCATGCCCACGCTTCGGGCTCGCCGTGCCGGGGCAGTACCACCGCCGGGCGGTCGGACTCCCAGATGAGCAATCGCTCGCCGGCGACCGCCGACGCGGTAGTGTCCCCCGATGCGCCGTGAGCTTGGCCGTGCGCTCGCGGGTTCATGCGCCGCGACGCGTCATGCTCCAGCCGACGCAGGGCCTCGATTTCGAGTCTGAGACCGCGCTCGGGCGGAACCAATCCGTAGTCCTCGACCTGCATGGGCAACGGCTTCAAGAAGATGCGTGGCAGGTTGACGGCAAGGTCGCATCCGGAAGGGCGCGGCGCGACGGTCGGGCCGCGGTAGCGTGCGCCGGCGTTCCAGGTACAATCCGGATCCACCGTGCCGGCACCTGAACGCTCCGGGCCAGTGTATCTGGACTGCGCGGCCACCTGCCCCATCGATCCGCGCGTGCAGGCCGAGTTGCGTCGCTTCAGCGAGGTGGACTTCGGCAACGCCGGTAGCCGCACGCACGCCCACGGTCGCGTCGCGCGGCAGGCGGTGGAACAGGCTCGCGCGCACGTGGCGCGGGTGGCCGGCGTCCGCCGCAACGAGGTGATCTTCACGAGCGGCGCCACGGAGTCGAACAACCTCGCAATCCTCGGGCTGGAGGCCTGCGGCCGCACCGAGGAGCGGACCCATCTCGTCAGCACCACGATCGAGCACCACGCGGTGCTGGAACCGTTGCGCGTGCTCGCCGCGCGCGGCTTCGATCTGACGCTGGTGGATCCGGAGCCCGGCGGCTGGGTCGACGCCGACCGCGTGGCCGCGGCGATTCGGCCCGACACGCTGCTGGTCTCGGTGATGCAGGTCAACAACGAGACCGGCGTTCAGCAACCGATCGGGGAGATCGCCGACCGGCTCGCCGCGTCCCCGGCCTTCCTGCATGTCGACGCCGCGCAGGGATTCGGGAAGGCGCTCGCCGCGCTCCGGCATCCCCGGGTCGATCTCGTCAGCGCGAGCGGCCACAAGCTCTGCGGCCCCAAGGGAACGGGCGCCCTGATCGCGCGGCATCGTGACGGGCGGCGGCCCCCGCTGACCCCGCTGCTCCACGGCGGCGGGCAGGAACTCGGGCTGCGGCCCGGCACGCTGCCGGTGGCGCTGATCGCGGCGTTCGGCAAGGCAGCCGAGCTCGCCCTGGACGAGCACGACGCCCGCCTGGCGGGGGCGAACGCCTTTCAGCAACGCCTGCTCGCGGGACTGGCCCCGCTCGCTCCCCGGGTGCACGGCGATCCCGACCACCGTCTGCCTTACATCCTGAACCTCTCGATTCCCGGCTGCGACAAGGAAACGCTGATCGAGGCCTGGGCCGATCTGGCCGCCATCTCGGACGGGGCCGCCTGCACGTCGCAGTCCTACACCTGCAGCCACGTGCTGGCCGCGATGGGTCTGTCCCCGGAGGACGAGGCCGGCGCCGTGCGGCTCTCCTGGTGCCACCTGTCCGAGGCGCCGGACGTCGAGGCGATGATCGGCGCCCTGGTCGCCGGCGCCGCATCCGGAGCCTCACGGTCATCATGACGACGTCGCCCGCGAGCCGATTCATCCGCTACAAGCGCTCCCGGTTCGCCACGCGGCTCCCGGTCGACCACCGCTACACGCGGTCGCACTACTGGCTGAAGCGGGACGATTCGGGATGCTGGCGCATCGGATTGACGACCTTCGCCACCCGCATGCTGGGCGACCTAGTAGAATGCACGTTTGCGGTGGGGCCGGGCGACCCGGTCGAGATCGGCCAACCGATTGGCTCGATCGAGGGCTTCAAGGCGATCTCCGACATCTACGCCGTGGCGTCGGGGCGCTTCGTGGGAGCCAACGAAGCCCTGGACACGGATATCACGCTGGTCGAATCGGCCCCGTACGGCGACGGATGGCTCTACGTCGTCGACGGGACGGCCGATCCGGAGAACCTCGACGTCGACGAGTACGTGCACGTGCTCGACGCGACCGTCGACCGCATGCTGGCGAGCCGCCGCGAGGGTGACAAGGATGCCTGACCTCGAACCGGAACCGAAGACACGCGGGTCGGACGAAGCGCGCGCCCGCTACGTCATGGTCGGCGGCTTCCTCGGGGCCGGCAAGACGACGGCCATCATCCGGCTGGCGCGGTTCCTGACCGACCGGGGCCGGCGCGTCGGGTTGATCACCAACGATCAGAGCGTCGGCCTCGTAGACACGACTCTCGCCCGCGCGCAGGGATTCCCGGTGGAGGAGATCACCGGCGGCTGCTTCTGCTGCCGGTTCAACACCTTGATGGACGCGGCGGACCGGCTGAACGCCGAGGCGCGGCCCGACGTCTTCATCGCCGAGCCGGTCGGAAGCTGCACCGACCTGCGGGCCGCGGTCAGCTATCCCTTGCGGCGGATGTACGGAGACGCGTTCGAGATCGCGCCGCTGAGCGTGCTCGTCGATCCGCTTCGGGCGCTGCGGGTGCTCGGTCTGGAAGCCGGCCGGTCGTTCTCGAAGAAGGTGCTGTACGTCTACGACCGGCAGCTCGCCGAGGCGGACGTCATCGTGGTGAACAAGGTCGACCTGCTCGACGAGACGCGCCTGGAGCGCCTGCGGGAGGCGCTGGCGACCCGGTATCCCCAGGCGGACGTGCTCGCCATGTCGGCCCGCGCGGGAGACGGCGCGGCGTCCTGGTTCGAGCGGGTGACCCGCGGTGCGATGGGTCTCGGGGCGTCCCCGGACGTCGACTACGCCGTGTACGCCGAAGGCGAGGCGCTGCTCGGCTGGCTGAACGCGACGGTGCGCGTCTCTTCCGGCACGCCGTTCGACGGCAATGCCCTGCTGCGCGACCTCGCCGGACACATGGCGCACGCCATCGGCACGGCGGAGATCGCACACCTGAAGATGACGCTGACGGCGGAGGAGCTGCCCTCGGACATCGCGGTGCTGAACCTGGTCGCCGGCGATCGGGGCGCGGAGCTGGCCCACACGCTGAAGGCGCCGGTCGACGCGGGCGAGCTGATCGTCAACCTGCGGGCCGAGGAAGACCCGCGGCGCCTGCACGACGCGGCCCTGGCGGCCCTTGCGGCTTGGGAAACGGGCGGCGCCGGCCGCCGGGCCGCCATCGACCACATCGAGCATTTCCGGCCGGCCAAGCCGACTCCGACCTGGCGACTGGCGACGGCATGAAGCGCGAGAACGAGGCATCGGCGGCGGCCCCGAACCTGGTCTACTGCCGCTGCACCTACGCGCGGGTGGTGCCGCGGCAGGTGAAGGACGGCGTCCTCGAGGCGCTGTCCGCCTCCGGCGTCGACTTCGACGCCGTGCCCGACCTGTGCGAGATGTCGGCGCGCAGGGACCCGCGGCTGGCGGAGATCGCCGGGGGCGAGGCGGTGACCATCGCCGCCTGCTATCCACGCGCCGTGCGCTGGCTGTTCTCGTCGGCCGGGTCGCCGCTGGACAAGGAACGGGTCACGATTCTCAACATGCGCGAAGAGACATCCGAAACGGTGGCTGCCTCGATGCTGGCGCCCGACGGCGACGGCGCGGCAGCCGACGATCCGGACACGGATCCTGCGGGCGACGCCGACCGGTCCGCGAAGAGCCGCTCCGGCGACGGCGGCGGAGGTGAGCTATGAGCCGCACCAGCACCCTGTCACTCCCCGTGCTGCGGGTGGCGCTGTACGAGGGCCGCGGCGCCGAGCCGCTGGACGGCGCGCACCGCTTCGCCCTCATGCAGACGCTGCTCGACAAGGGCTACCGGGTGACGCGCGTCGGGTCGGGCGCGGCAACCGCGGCCGCGGCCCGCGCCGACGACGGCAACGCGCTGGCGGTGCTCGGCCGTTTCACCGAGCGCCAGCCGGCCGAGGCGGTCGGCGCCGAATCCGGGGGCCGGGTCTGGTTCCGCGACATCGGCGACCAGACGCCCGACGGGGTGGCGGCGCTGGTCGAGGCCATCCGGGCCGATTGCGAGGTCCACGAGCCGGGCAAGTGGAAACCGTGGTTCCCGGTCATCGACTTCGACCGCTGCACCAACTGCATGCAGTGCCTGAGCTTCTGCCTCTTCGACGTCTACGGCGTCTCGAAGGGCGGCCAGATCCAGGTCCAGAACCACGACAACTGCAAGACCGACTGCCCCGCCTGCTCGCGCGTCTGCCCGGAGGTCGCGATCCTCTTTCCGAAGTACCGCCACGGCCCGATCCACGGCGGCGAGGTGAACACCGACGACGTGCGGCGCGAGGCGATGAAGGTGGACATCTCCGCCCTCCTCGGCGGCGACATCTACGCCGCCCTGCGCGACCGGAGCGCGAAGGCGAAGTCGCGTTTCTCGAAGGAACGCGACGAGGAACGGGCGCTCAAGGAGCGCCAGAAATGCCTGGTCAAGCTGCAGCAGAATCTCGACATCCCGGCCGAGGTGCTGGCGAGCCTGCCTACGCTCGACGAGATCCAGGCCAAGGCCGAGACCGCCAAGGCCCGGGCCCAGGCCGCCATCGACGCCGCCGCGGCGCGGCAGGAGGGCTGACGACGTGGTAGTGGAATTGGCCAGACGGATGCTCACCGAGCCGGACCCGCGCGCGTTGCGCAAGCTGGTCTGGAACATGGGCGTCAAGGGCGTCCGCTCGGTTCAGCTCTACAAGCAGCGGCTGAAGCGCGGCGAGCACTTCCCGCCGTTCCTCTTCATCTCGGTGATCTCGGGCTGCCAGTTGCGCTGCCAGGGGTGCTGGGTGGACGTCGAGGCGCAGAGCCGGAAGATCGAGATCGACGAGCTGAACCGCATCGTCGGCGACGCCAAGCGCCACGGCAACAGCTACTTCGGCATCCTGGGGGGCGAGCCGCTGCTCCACCCGGATCTGTTCGACCTGTTCGCCGCGCACCAGGACTGCTACTTTCAGCTCTTCACCAACGGACACCTGATCGACGACGCGCGGGCGGCCGAGCTGCGCCGTCTCGGCAACGTGACGCCGCTGGTCAGCATCGAGGGCACCTCGGTGGTGAGCGACGAGCGCCGCGGCCGGAGCGACGTCCTCGACAAGTCGCTGGCCGGGCTGGAAGCCTGCACGCGCAACCGGCTCGTCACCGGCGTGGCCACCAGCGTCTGCAAGACGAACATCGACGACCTCGTGCAGGAATCGTGGCTGCGGCGGCTCATCGGGATGGGCGTGCACTATGCCTGGTTCCACACCTACCGCGTCGTCGGGCCCAAGCCGACCGAAGCGATCGCCCTGACCCCGGAGGAGGTGCTCCGGGTGCGCCGGTTCATCGTGCGCATGCGCGCGAAGCTGCCGATCGCCATCGTCGACGCGTACTGGGACGACGAGGGGCAGGCGCTCTGCCCGATGGCTACCGGGGTGAGCCACCACATCAGTCCCTACGGGGACATCGAGCCGTGCCCGATCATCCAGTTCGCCACCGAAACGGTCTATGATCGACCGAGCGTCTACGAGACCATGACGAGCTCGTCGTTCCTCAAGGACTTCCGGGAGACCGCGGCGAAGACGACCCGCGGCTGCATCGTGCTGGAGCGGCCGGATCTGGTGCGCGAGCTCGTGGAGCGCCACGGCGCCCGGGACACGACGCAGCGGCAGACCGCCTCGGCGGAGCTGGCGCAGCTCACCGGCCGCAGCAGCCAGCACAACCCCGGGAACGAGATCCCGGAGGAGCACTGGGCCTACGCCTTCGCCAAGAAGCACTGGTTCTTTGGATTCGGGGCGTACAGCTAACGGCCGACAGGCTCCCGCGGCCAAGAGAAAACAACCAGCGAGAACGCTGAACATCGACGGAAGAGATTCCTGTGAGTTATCAACTGCCGGTCGTTTCGCTCCCGCGCGCGGTGCCGCCGACGGTCATGAGACCGCCGCAGGAGAACATTCCGCAGACCCGTTCGGAGCGCGAGGTGATGCTGCGGCAGGTCCAGGACTACGTCGCGGCGCGCCGCAGCGAGATCACGCCGCCGCTGGTCATGGGCGAGCTGCAGGCGCGGTCCGACGAGATCCTGGGCGCGCACGGCATCGACGGCAAGTACCGCGACTACGTCGGCGTGATCCTCGGCAACGAGGTGTGGCGCGAGCATCTGGCCGCGGTGCCGTACGACAAGCGCCTGCTCTTGCTGCCGAAGTGCCTGCGCGTCGAGGACCGCTGCCCCGCCCCGTTCGACGAGTTCGGCCTGCTGTGCAAGCAGTGCGGCCTGTGCACGATCCAGGACCTGCAGGAAGAAGCGGAGAAGCTCGGCTACGCGGTGCTCGTCGCCGAGGGCTCGGCGCTCGTCATGGCGCTGATCCAGACCGGCAAGATCGAGGCCATCGTCGGCGTGAGCTGCCTCTCGGTACTCGAACGGGCGTTCCCCTACATGGAGGCGGCGGCGATCCCCGGCGTCGCCATCCCGCTGCTGCAGGACGACTGCAAGGACACCGGCGTCGACGTCGAGTGGGTCTGGGACTTCATTCACGCCACCAGCGACGACCGGACGCGCCGGCTCGACCTCGACGCCCTGCGCCGGGACGTGGAGAGCTGGTTCGCGCCCGATGCCCTCGAGGCGGTGTTCGGCGGCCCGCCGGCCGGCGAGACCGAGACGCTCGCGCGCGCCGAGCTGACCCGCGCCGGCAAGCGCTGGCGGCCCTTCCTCAGCGTCTGCGTCTACCAGGCGCTGCAGGACGACCCGCACGCGACGCCGCCCGACGCGCTTCGCAAGGTGGCGGTGGCGGTGGAGTGCTTCCACAAGGCCTCGCTGGTGCACGACGACATCGAGGACGGCGACGCGCGCCGCTACGGCGAGCCGACGCTGCACGCCTCGCACGGGATTCCCGCGGCGCTCAACGCCGGCGACTACCTGATCGGCGAGGGCTACCGGCTGCTCGCGGAGAGCGACTTCGCCCCCGAGATCCGCGCCGAGATGACGGCCATCGCCGCGCGCGGCCACCGCACGCTCTGTCTCGGGCAGGGCGAGGAGCTGGCCTGGGCGCGCAGTCCGAAGCCGCTCAGCTCGCAGCAGGTGTTGCAGATCTTCCGCCAGAAGACGGCGCCCGCGTTCGGCGTGGCGCTCGAGCTCGGGGCGGCCTGCGCCCGCGCCGACGAGGACGTGTTCGAGAAGCTGCGGGCGTACAGCGACGCACTGGGGATCGCATACCAGATCCGCGACGACCTCGACGACTTCGAGCCATCCGCCGATGCCCCGGACGACGTGGCCGCGCTGCGCCCGTCGCTGCCGCTCGCGGTCGGCTACGAGCAGGCCAAGTCCGAGCCGGAGGCGCGCTCCACCCTCGAGGCGGCGTGGCGTCGCGAGCAGGCCGTCGACGGCCGCTCGGACGAGGTGCGCGAGGTGCTGACGCGATTCGACGCAGCCGACCGCAGCCGCCGGCTGATGGAGGGCTACAAGGAAGAGGCCATTCGCTGCCTGCCCGGCCTGACCAACCCGAGCCTCAAGGGGTTGCTGCGCCGGGTCATCGGCAAGATCTTCAGCGTCGAGATTCAAGGCTGGTGCAGTGAGTTCGAGGCTCGAAATGCTGCAGGTGGCCAGGCTGTCGCCGACGCTGCTCGGTGACGCGGCGGACCTGACGGCGGATTTCCTTTCCACCAGGCTGAATCCGGACGGCGGCTTCCAGGATCGCGACGGCGCGAGCGACCTCTACTACACCGTCTTCGGTCTCGAAGCGCTGACCGCCCTGCGGCGCGACCTGCCGGCTCCCGCCGTGCGGCGGTTTCTCGAGCGCCACGAGGACCCGGCCGAGCTCGACTTCGTGCACGCCGCCTGTCTCGCCCGCTGCTGGGCCGACATCGGGGCCGCGAGCGATGCGCCGGCCCAGGCGCTCCTCGCCCGCCTCGAGTCCTTCCGCACGCCGGACGGCGGTTACAGCCCGACCGACGGCGCCGACCATGGCACGGCGTACGGCTGCTTCCTGGCCCTCGGGGCGTACGAGGACCTCGGCGCCGCGCTGGACAACCCCGATCGCCTCCTGGCGTGCCTGGCCGCGCTGCGCGCCGCGGACGGCGGGTACGGGAACCGGCCCGGCGTACCGACGGGGCTGACGCCGCCGACCGCCGCGGCGGTGACCGTGCAACGCCGCCTCTCCCGGCCGGCCGACCGCGAGGCGGCGGAATGGCTCCGGGCGCGCCATCTTCCGGCCGGCGGGTTCTGCGCGTCGCCTTCGACGCCGATGCCGGACCTGCTCTCTACCGCCACCGCGCTGCATGCGCTGGCCGGCGCCCACGCGCCGCTCGAGCCGATCCGGGAGCCGTGCCTCGACTTCGTCGACAGCCTCTGGAGCAACTCCGGCGGCTTCTACGGAAGCTGGGGCGACGACGTGCAGGACTGCGAGTACACCTTCTATGCCCTGCTCGCCCTGGGGCACCTGAGCCTGTGAGCGTGCATCCCCTGTCGCGCCTTGGTGTACCCGTGCCCGCTCACTATCGCCGTCACGCGCGGCTGCACCACGGGCTCGCAGGAATCCAGCGGTGGGAACCGCTCCCATGAAGCCGGCAGCGCCGGCTCCCACCGACCATGCCGAATGGCTCGCAACGCTCGACCGGCTCACGGACGGACTGCTCGCCGCGCGCAACGCGGACGGCCACTGGGACGGCGAGCTGTCGTCGTCGGCGCTGTCCACGGCCGTCGCAATCATCGCGCTCACGCTGGTCGACCGCTCTCGATCGCGGGCCGCGTACGGCGCCCTCGTCGGCGGCGGCGCGGCATGGTTGATCCGGACCCAGAACGCGGACGGCGGCTGGGGCGACACCACCGACAGCCCCGGCAACGTCAGCACCACCGCTCTCTGCTGGGCCGCGCTCACCATCGCCGGGACGGACGACCCGCCGTGCGCCGCCGCGCTCGGGCGGGCGCGCGACTGGATGCGGCGCGCGGCCGGCGACCTGGGTCCGCGGGCCCTCGCCGAGACGATCAGCCGGCGGTACGGCAGGGACCGCACGTTCTCGGTGCCGATCCTGACCGTGCTCGCGCTGGCCGGACTTCTGGACGGAGACGAACAGCGGGCCGACGGTAGCGACGACGAACCGCGCGCCGCCGCGGGAAACCTGCGCGCCCCCGGCGCCGGCGATGGTCTGCCGGGCGGGGCCGGCGGCGTCATCGGCAGCGGCTGGCGCCACGTTCCGCAACTCCCGTTCGAGCTGGCCGCCGTGCCGCCGTCCTGGTACCGTTGGCTGCGGCTCCCGGTGGTCAGCTACGCGCTGCCGGCCCTGATCGCCATCGGGCAGGCCCGCCACCGGCAACGCCCCACGCGCAATCCCCTGACGCGTCTCGTGCGCCAGGCGTCTCGCAAGCACACCCTGCGCCGTCTGGAGGCGATCCAGCCGCGCGGCGGAGGGTTCCTCGAGGCGACGCCGCTGACGAGCTTCGTCGTCATGAGCCTGGTCGCGGCCGGCGAATCGACGCACCCCGTGGTGGAGCGCGGCGTGGCGTTCCTGGCACGGTCGGTGCGCGCCGACGGGAGCTGGCCCATCGACACCAACCTCGCCACGTGGGTGACGACGCTCGGCATCAACGCGCTGGCCCGCCGGCCCGACTGGGCCGATCTGCTCCGCCCTGCGGAGCGTTCGGCGCTGAGCCGCTGGCTTCTCGATCAGCAGTACCGCGAGCCGCACGTCTACACCGACGCCGATCCGGGCGGGTGGGCCTGGACCGACCTGCCGGGCGGGGTTCCCGACGCCGACGACACGCCCGGCGCGCTGCTGGCTCTCCATGCGCTGGGCGCCGACGAACCTGCGCACCGGGAGGCCGCTTGCGCCGGCATCGGCTGGCTGCTGGACCTGCAGAACGCCGACGGCGGAATACCGACCTTCTGCCGCGGCTGGGGAGCGCTGCCGTTCGACCGCAGCAGCCCCGACCTGACCGCCCACACGCTGCGGGCGTGGACCGCCTGGCGGCGGTTGCTGCCCGACACGCTACGGACCCGCACCGAGCGCGCCACCACGCGCGCCGTCCGATTCCTGGAGAAGGCGCAGCGGCCCGATGGGTCGTGGATTCCCTTGTGGTTCGGAAACCAGGGCGCCCCGGACGAGGCCAACCCGGTCTACGGCACGGCGCGGGTGATAGAGGGGCTCGCCGCTCTGCCCGAGGCGGAGGCGATTCCGGCGTCCGAGCAGCGGGCGGCGCGCTGGCTCGTCGATGTCCAAGGAGACGGCGGCGGCTGGGGCGGCACGCCCGGCGTCTCGCCGTCCATCGAGGAAACGGCGCTGGCGGTCTCCGCGCTGGCGACGTTCGGACGGCTGCCACGGGCCGCGGTAGTCCAGGGCATCGACGAGGCTGTCGCCGGGGGCATACGGTGGCTCGTGGACGTCACCGACGGCGGGCGGCAGGCTCCGGCCACTCCCATCGGGCTCTATTTTGCCAAGCTCTGGTACTCCGAGAAGCTCTACCCGTGGACCTTCGCGCTCGGCGCACTGGCGGCTGTCCGGAACGCCAATCTCCGGTACGATGAATAGAGACCGCGACGACCCAGGAGACCGGGACGGGTTTGCAGAACATGGACGTACACAGAATCGACAGGCCGGAGCCGGAAATGGACAATCAGTCGAACACTTGGTTCGCAGACGATGCGGAGGACGACGACGGGATTCACATCGACCAGTACGACATCACCGCCTCCCCAAACGACTTCAACCTCGTGACGCTCGGCAGCTTCATCGACCGCGGCGCCGTCAGGATCCCCGGGTTTCAACGACACTTCGTCTGGGATCTTCCTCGCGCGTCCAGGCTCATCGAGTCACTCATCCTCGGTCTGCCTGTGCCGCAGTTGTTCCTGTACGAGGAGTCCCGCAACCGATTCCTGGTCATCGACGGCCAGCAGCGGCTGATGTCCATCTACTACTTCATCAAGCGGCGGTTCCCGCGCCAGGAAAGCCGTCAGGAGCTGCGAGCCGTCTTCGACGAAGCAGGACACATCCCGGACGAGGTGCTGAACGACGACAAGTACTTTCGGCCATTCAAGCTGCAGTTGTCGGGGCGGTTCTCCGATCGGCCCAGCAGGTTCCATGGCGTCGACTACGATTCGCTCGATGAATACCAGTCGCAGTTCGATCTGCGTCCGCTCCGAAACATCATCGTGAAGCAGGTGTCACCCTCGGACGACGACTCGTCTATTTTCGAGATCTTCAATCGACTGAACACAGGGGGGATGAATCTTCGGCCCCAAGAGATCCGGACCAGCATGTACCACTCCACCTTCTACTCGATGCTGTACGACGTCAATGTCGAATCGACGTGGCGTTCGCTCCTCGGAGCACCGGCGCCGGATCTCCATCTCAAGGACATCGAGGTTCTTCTTCGCGGATTCGCCATGCTCGTGGACGGCGACAAGTACGCACCGTCGATGCTCAGATTCCTGAACCGCTTCTCGAAGAAGTGCAGAACGCACGACAGCCAGCAGAATGAATACCTGAAGGAGCTCTTCCTGTCCTTTCTGGAAGCGTGCAGCGAACTGCCCGATGATGCCTTCCAGAACCCGCATGACAATCGCTTCAACATAACGCTGTACGAGGCCGTCTTCACGGCCGTCTGCGGACGGGCATTCGAGGAGCGGCGCCGTGTCGCCGGCGAGCTGACGTTGGACCGCGTACGCGCGCTGAGAAAGGACCGGGAGTTCACCGCGGCGGCGGCTTTCGACACGACGAGTACGGCGAACGTCAGGAAGCGTCTGTCCAGATCCCGTGAAATCGTCGGCGCCCTGTGACGACTGAAGGGAGTGGACGGCGTGCCAGCCACCGTGGTCGACGAGTTGCACGAAAGCTTTGCCGGTCTGCTATCGGTCCTCGACAAAGCCGGCGAGGTCTCTTTGCGCGCCGTCGCGGACGAGAATTTCCGCAAGTCACTGCTGCTCGCCGCCGCGAGCTACTTCGAGCATCGAATGACGGACACGGTGATGTCCTTCGTCGAAGATGCGACGAACCGCAACCTGCTGGTCGCAGCGCTGGTGCGCAATAAGGCGGTACGCCGCCAGTACCATACGTGGTTCCAATGGGAGGAGAGCAACGCCAACAGCTTCTTCGGGCTGTTCGGAAGCGACTTTCGCGACTTCATGAAGCAGAGAGTCAAGACGAACGACGAGCTCGACAGCTCCGTCCGGGCGTTCCTCGAGCTCGGAAGGGAACGCAATCGACTCGTGCATCAGGACTTCGGTACCTTCCCGCTGGAGAAAACGACGCGGGAGATTCACGCCCTGTACACGCGCGCCATGCTGTTCGTCGACGCCGTTCCGGGCGCCTTGCGGGAGTTCGACGCCGACCGCGCCTGACGGTTCCCATGCGCAAGCCGATCAAGCCGTTCTACATCAGACGGCTGACGGGGCTCATCGAGGAGGCCGCGACATGAGATTCGAAGACTATCCGATCACGCTCAGCCCGATCCCGCAAGACGAGGGCGGCGGCTACATGGTCACCATCCCCGACCTGCCCGGATGCATCGCGGACGGCGAAACCGTCGAGGAGGCAATCGCCGAAGCCCGCGACGCTTTCGAGGCATGGACGATCGCGGAACAGGAGGATGCCGGCACGTTGCCGGCACCGAAGACCTATAGCGGACAGTTCGTGCAACGCATCCCCAAGACCCTGCATATGCGACTTGCGAGGCGGGCCGAGAGCGAGGGCGTCAGCTTGAATCACCTCGCTGCAACGCTCCTTGCGGAAGGGCTTGCCGGCCGATGAACGCCACCGACTGGAGTGCTGCACGAGCACGCCGGGAGATCGATCGTACCCCCGCGCCGTCGGGGTATATTCGGGTGGCGGACGGCTCCGCACGAGCGATGACACCCTTCGATTTTCACGCGCCTACGCGCCTCGTGTTCGGGTCCGGCACGCTGGACCGCCTGGGGATGCTCGCGCGGGAACTCGGCTTCTCGAAGCCGCTGCTGGTCTCCGACCGCGGCCTGGAGGAGGCCGGCCACGTCGACCGCGCGCTCGGCCTGCTGCGGAGCGCCGGACTGGAGGCGGCAGTCTTCGACGACTTCGACGTCAACCCGGACGCCGCGATGGTGGAACGGGGCGTCGCGTTCGCGCGCGCACGCCGGCCGGACTCGGTGATCGGCCTGGGCGGCGGCAGCTCGCTGGACTGCGCCAAGGGGATCAATCTGCTGCTGACGAACGGCGGCGCCATGGCCGACTACCGCGGCTACGGGCTCGCCCACAAGCCGCTGCTGCCGATGATTGCCGTCCCCACCACCGCGGGCACCGGCTCGGAAGCGCAGAGCTACGCGGTGGTCGCCGATGCCGAGACGCACATGAAGATGGCGTGCGGCGATCCGCAGCTCGCGTTCCGGGTGGCGGTTCTCGACCCGGACCTCACCCTGTCGCAGCCGGCCGCCGTCACCGCCGCCGGTGGATTCGATGCGATCGCCCATGCGGTGGAGACGGCGGTGACCAAGCGCCGCACCGCGATCTCGACACTCTTCTCGCGCGAAGCCTTCCGCCTGTTGAACGCCAACTACGAACGCGTGCTGGACCAGCCGGACGATGTCGCGGCGCGCGGCGCGATGCAGCTCGGCGCGTTCTACGCGGGAGTGGCGATCGAGCAATCGATGCTCGGGGCGGCCCACGCGTGCGCCAACCCGCTGACGGCGCGCTACGCCATGACGCACGGCGTGGCGCTGGCGATACTGCTGCCCCACGTCGTGCGGTGGAACGCACAGGCTACGGACGATCTCTACCGCGAGCTCGTCAACGGGGCGCCCCAGCCGTCCGCCGTTCCGAGCGCCGGAGAGCATCTGGCCGAGCGTCTCGTCGCCATCGGCAGGTCGGGCGGTTTCCCCGCCGATCTGCGCACGACCGGCGTGCCGGAGCGCGACCTGTCGGCACTCGCCGAGGCCGCGGCCACGCAATGGACCGGCACGTTCAACCCAAGACCCTTCGGGGCGCGCGAAGCGTTGGAGGTATATCAATGCGCCTACTGAGCCAGTCATACCGAGATTCGTGCTCGACCACTCCAGCCGCAATCACCGTGCTCGCGGCGTTCGCGCTGCTGGCCGGCGCGGGCGCGGCAGCCGCCCAGGACGCGGCGCCGCCGGACGCCTGGACGCAGTTCCGCGGCACGGCCGGCCTGACCGGGGTTTCTTCGGCCACGGTCCCGGAGAATCCCCGGCTGCTCTGGTCGTTCGAGGCGGGCGAATCCATCGACTCGTCGGCCGCCATCGCCGACGGGACGGTCTACGTCGGCACCTACACCGGGGAACTCATCGCCCTCGATCTCGACACCGGCGAGCTGAAATGGCGCTACCGCGCGAGCGAGCGTATGGGCATCGGCGAATCGTCGCCGGCCGTCGGGCACGGCCTGGTCTTCGTCGGCGACCTCGCCGGCGTGCTGCACGCCGTCGACGCCGACACCGGCGAGGAGGTCTGGACCTATGCGACGCAGGGCGAGATCAAGTCCTCGCCGGTGCTGGCGCAGGGCCGCGTGATGATCGGCTCGTACGACGGCTACCTGTACGGGCTCGATGCAGCCACCGGCGAGCTGGCGTGGCAGGTCGAGACCCAGAACTACGTTCATGCCACTCCGGCCGTCGCCGACGGCGTCGCCTACTTCGGCGGCTGCGACGAGACCTTCCACGGGGTCCGGATCTCGGACGGCACGGAGATCACGAGCGTGCCGGCCGGCGCCTACACCGCGGCGTCCTCCGCCATCCACGACGGACACGCCTACTTCGGCACGTTCGACAACGAGGTGGTCAGCCTCGACCTGGAAACGGGCGACATCGTCTGGAGCTACGAGCATCCGCGGCGGCACTTCCCCTTCTATTCGTCGGCGCTCAACGTGGACGGCACCGTCGTCATCGGCGGCCGCGACCGGATGGTGCACGGCATCGACGCCGAGACCGGCGCGATGCGCTGGACGTTCATGACCCGCGCGCGCGTGGATTCGTCTCCCGCCGCCGCCGGCGGACGCGTCTACGTCGGCTCCGGGGACGGGCGGTTCTACATCCTCGATCTGGAGAGCGGCGAGAAGCACTGGGAGTTCGACACCGGCGCACCGCTGTCGGCGTCCCCAGCGATCGCGGACGGCAAGGTGGTGATCGGCTCGCAGGACGGCGTGCTCTACTGCTTCGGGTGACGGTCGGAGTGTGTCCTGCTGTCGCCGGCTACGGGAAGGTGAAGATGGCCGCGGCTGCGAACGACAGGTCCGGGAGCAGGACCGAGCGTACGATGTCGCCCCCGGTTGCCAATTGCGCCTGACGGTAGGCGCCCTTTTCGAGCGTGTGGACCTCGACCTGCAGGGCGACGGGGTCGACGATCCAGTACTCGGGCACGCCGTACCGCGCGAACATCCGCATCTTCCGCCCGCGGTCGATGGCGGCGGTCGAGGGGGAGAGCACCTCGACGACGATGTCCGGCACCGCCCGCGCCACCGAGTTCGGGTCAAGCAGATGAAGCCGCTCGGCGCGGAAGAACACAACGTCGGGCTGCACCACGTCGTACTCGTCGAACACGACGTCGAACGGGGCCGTGACCGCGACTCCACCGAACTTCCGGCGGTAGTCGTTCAGCAGGGTGACGATCTCCATGGCGGCGATCTGATGACGCAGCAGGGGTGACGGAACCACGACGAGCTCGCCTCCATGGATCTCGTAGCGGCGCCCGTCGTCCGGCATGGCCAGGAGATCGGTGTAGCCGAAACGCGGCTGCACGTCCTGCATGGACGCCATCGTACCACCGCTTGGGCTTCGAAATCCGTGCCGACACCGCGCGCGGATGGCGATGCCCCGGATACACGACGGGAGGCCGAACCAGAAACCTACGCGAACGGAAAGATGCCGGCGGCGGGGAACGACAGGTCCGGGAGAAGAACGGAGCGCACGGTGTCTACTCCGGTTGCGAGCTGCGCGCGACGATAGGCACCGTCCTCGAGAACGTGCACTTCGATCTCCAGCCGGACCGGGTCGACGATCCAGTACTCCGGAACGCCGTAGCGCGCGAAAATGCGCATCTTGCGACCACGGTCGACCGATGCCGTGGAAGGCGAGAGCACCTCGACAGCGATGTCCGGCGCCACGCGGGTCGCCGCGTACGGCTGCACCAGGTGGCGCCGCGAAGCCCGGAAGAAGACAACGTCCGGTTGCACCACGTCGTGCTCGTCCAGCACGATGTCGAGCGGCGCGGCCAGTGCGATGCCACCCGACCTGCGCCCGTACTCGCACAACAGCGTAACGAGCTCGGTGACCGCGATCTGGTGGCACGGCAGCGGCGACGGAACCACGACGAGCGCTCCTCCGTGGATCTCGTAGCGGCGCCCGTCCTCCGGCATGACCAGAAGGTCGCGGTAGCCGAAGCGCGGCTGCACGTCCTGCATGGGCGCCATGCTATCACCGCCGCCTGCATGCGAAGCGCGTGCCGGGGCAAGCGCTCGGGACGGAGATCCGGGCGGCGACGGGGAACCGGCGTCCCCGTGCACGGCGCAGCGGGCTGCTATCATGAACGCTATGAGCGAAGCGGCAGCGGCAGCGACGGCCCCCAGCGATACGGAGGTCGGGAGCTACTTCGTCGCCAACTACCCGCCGTTCTCCACCTGGACGACCGACGCGGTCGCCGGTGCGGCCCGGCCCGCGCTAGCCACGCCCGGCGCGAAAGACGTCCCGCTCGGGCTGTACCTGCACATCCCGTTCTGCCGCAAGCGCTGCCACTTCTGCTACTTTCGGGTCTATACGGACAAGAACGCGGCCGAGGTGCAGTCGTACCTCGACGTGCTGGGCCGCGAGTGGGAGCTGTACGCCGGGCAGCCGGCCATCGCCGGACGCCCGCTCGACTTCATCTACTTCGGGGGCGGCACGCCGTCGTTCCTCTCGGTGCGGCAGCTCCGCGGCCTGGTCGACCGGCTCTCGGCCGTCAGCCCCTGGTCGGACGCGAGCGAGATCACGTTCGAGTGCGAGCCGGGTACGCTGACCGAGCCGAAGCTGCGCGCCATCCGCGACATGGGCGTGACGCGGCTCAGTCTCGGCGTCGAGCACTTCGACGACCACGTACTGGAACTGAACGGCCGCGCGCACCGGTCGGCCGAGATCTTCCGGGCCTACGAGTTCGCCCGCTCGATCGACTTCCCGCAGATCAACATCGACCTGATCGCGGGCATGCTCGGCGAGACCGACGAGAAATGGCAGCATGCCGTCGACAGGACCGTGGCGCTCGATCCGGACAGCGTGACCATCTACCAGATGGAGCTGCCCTTCAACACCACCATCAGCAGCGACCGACTGCACGGCAACGGACAGTTTCAGGAGACCGTCGCCCCCTGGGCGACGAAGCGCCGCTGGGTGGACGAGGCGTTCGCCGCGCTGGAACGAGCCGGCTACACGGTGGGCAGCGCCTACACGGCCGTGAAGCACCCCGGCCGCACGAGCTTCGTGTACCGCGACCGGCTCTGGCAGGGCGCGGACCTCGCGGGCCTCGGCGTGGCGTCGTTCGGGCACGTCAACGGCGTCCACATGCAGAACCTCGACTCCTGGGGCGCCTACGCGCAGGCGATCGAGGAAGGACGCATCCCGCTCAACCGGGCCTACCGGCCGACCGACGAGGAACGCCTGATTCGCGAGCTCGTGCTGCAGCTCAAGCTCGGCTCCATCCGCCCGGCCTACTTCCGCGACAAGTACGGCGTCGACGTGCGGGAGCGGTTCACGGACCCGTTCGCGTCGTTGGCTTCCGACGGCTACCTGGCCGACTCGTCGCCGGAACGGGTCCGGTTGTCGCGCGAGGGCCTGCTGCGCGTGGACAGCCTGCTGCCCCGCTTCTTCCTGCCGGCGCACACCGACATCCGCTACACGTAGGATGCCGGACGAATCGCCGGAAGGCGGCCTCCTCTACCCGCTCGACCTGGTCTACGAGCGGGCCGGCATCGAGGTGCCGCGGGTGGAGGTGGTCCGGCCGGACGACATCCCGCTCCCCTACCGTTCGCTGCTCGTGCACGACATCGACATGACGCTGACCCTCGAGCGCCATTTCGGCGGGCGCGTGGTGCTGCGGCCGCTGTCGACCTTCACCGAGGGCGGTTCCTATTTCCGCCGCGTCCTGCTGGTGCAGGAGTACGCCGGCCAGCCGGTCGAGATGGGGGCGATCCGGATGCGGCTCGATGCGTTCGACGACGGGATCCGCCGCCAGATCCTGGAGAACGAGGTGCCGCTCGGACGCATTCTCCGCGACGGGCGCTTCGAGTACCGGAGCCGCGTCAAGGCGTTCCTCGCCGTCACCCCGAACCCCGAGATGATGGGCGTCTTCTGGATGCGCGAGCCGCGCGTGCTCTACGGCCGGCGCACCGAGGTCGTCCGAAAGGGCGCCAGGATCGGCGACATCGTCGAGGTGCTGCCGCTCGTATTACGATGAACGGCATGGACACGGGCGAGCGCTACGACTGCATCGTCATCGGCGGCGGCCCGGCGGGAGCCACGGCGGGAACCGTGCTGGCGCAGCACGGGCGGCGCGTGGCGGTTCTCGAGCGCGACGCCTTCCCGCGGCATCACATCGGCGAATCGCTGATGCCGTATACGTGGTTCACGTTCGAGCGGCTGGGGGTGCTCGACTGGTTCGAGCAGGCCGCCTGCCCGAAGAAGTACAGCGTGCAGTTCGTCTCGACCACCGGCAAGGTGTCGCAGCCGTTCTACTTCTTCGAGACCATCGAGCATCCCTGCTCGACGACCTGGCAGGTGCTGCGGAGCGATTTCGACCGCATGCTCCTCGACAACGCGCGAGCGAAGGGGGCAGAGGTCCGGCAGGGCGCGACGGTCCGCGAGCTGCTGATGGAGGGCGACCGCGCCGTGGGGGTCCGGGTGCAGGGCGCCGATGGCGGCTCGGAGACGTTCCGCGCGGACGCGGTCATCGACGCCTCCGGCCGGGACACGTTCCTCGCCTCGAAGCTCGGCTGGAAGCGGCGCGACCCGGACCTCACGAAGATCTCCATCTTCACCTACTACCGCGGCGCGAAGCGCGACCCCGGCCTCGACGAGGGCGCGACGACCGTCGCCTACATCCCGGAAAAGGGCTGGTTCTGGTACATCCCCCTTCCGGACGACGTGGTCAGCGTCGGGGTCGTGGCCGAGGCGGACTACCTGTACCGGGACACGCGCGACCCGGAGGCGATCTTCGCGCGCGAGGCGGCCGACTGCATCTGGATCGCCGATCACCTGAGCACGGGGACGCGCATCGAGCCGGTGCGGGTGACCGGCGAGTTCAGCTACCGCGCCGAGGCGATCGGCGGCGACGGCTTCTGCCTGGCCGGCGACGCGTTCTCGTTCCTCGATCCGGTCTTCTCCACCGGCGTGTTCATGGCGCTCAAGAGCGGCGAGATGGCGGCCGACGCCGTCCACCGCGGCCTCGACGCCGGGGGCGTGACGGCCGAGACGTTCGTGGAGTACGAGCGGGACATGCGCTGGGCGCTGGACCAGTTCCGGCAGCTCGTGCTCTCGTTCTACAACCAGACGTTCAGCTTCCGGGACTTCATCCGCGCCCACCCGGACCTGCACCCGCGACTGGTGGACGCTCTCGTCGGCAACGTGTTCGCCGATCTCGGGCCGCTGTTCGACGCGCTCCGCGAGTTCTCCGCGCGGACGTCGCAGCCGGAGGTCGCGCAACCGGCCGGCGCCCGCCCGTGAGCTGCCGCGCGCAGACAGGGCGACGCGGCGCCTGCGGCGAGGCGGGGCGAGTGCGTCCCGACGGCGCGGCATAGAATGTGCCGGTGATCAGCGAGTACCGGCTGAAGCGCCGGGTGCAGTTCTACGAGACCGATACCGCCGGCATCGTCCATTTCTCCTGGTTCTACCGCTACATGGAGGAGGCCGAGCATGCGTTGTGGCGCGCCGCCGGCCTGAGCATCGCGGCGCCGGGCGCCGCGGTCGGCTTCCCGCGCGTCGCGGCCTCGTTCGACTTCCACCGGCCGCTGCAGTTCGAGGACGAATTCGAGGTGCTCATCCGGATTGCCGCCATCGGCGCGCGGTCGATCCGCTACACCGCGCACGTGACGAAGGACGCGACCGCGGTTGCCACCGGCAGCCTCACCATCGCCTGCATCGCCAGACACGCGGACGCCCCGCTGCGATCGACGGTGATTCCGCACGAGATCGCCGGTCGTTTCGAAGTCGCGCCGCCGCTCCCCGACGCATGACCGCCGACCACGGCAACGCGCCGGACCCCACGCAGACGACGGGGACGCCGATCCACGCACCGGAAGGCGAGTGCGAACCGCGCGCCGCGATCGAGGCGCTGCAGGCCGAACGGCTCACGACTCTTCTCCGTGCTCTGCGGGGCCGGAATCCCTTCTACGACCGCAAGTTCTCCCGCGCCCGCGTCGATATCGGCAAGCTCGCGTTCCCCCGGGATCTGGCCGCGCTGCCGTTCACCACGAAAGCCGAGCTGGTGGCCGACCAGGCCGCGTCGCCGCCCTGGGGAACGGCGCTGACCGAACCGCTCGGGCACTACACCCGCTACCACCAGACGTCGTCGACGACCGGCCAGCCGCTGCGCTGGATCGATACGCCGGCGACCTGGCAGTGGATGCTGGAGTGCTGGAAGGCGGTGTATCGCGCGGCGGGTGTCACGGCCCGCGACCGCGTGTTCTTCCCCTTCTCGTTCGGGCCGTTCCTCGGCTTCTGGACGGGATTCGACGCGGCGACGCAGATCGGGGCGCATGCGATTCCGGCCGGCGGCATGACGAGCGGGCAGCGACTGGCCTCGATCGAGACCCTGGCCCCGACGGTGATGTGCTGCACCCCGACCTACGCGTTGCGACTGCTGGACGTGGCGCGGGGTGCGGGAGGGCGCGAGGCGCCGGCCGCCGGTCCGGTTCGCATCATCATCGTCGCCGGCGAGCCCGGCGGCAGCATCCCGGCGACCCGCGAGCGGATCGAGCGCGGCTGGGGGGCGCGGGTGATCGACCATCACGGGCTGACCGAGGTCGGTCCGATCAGCTTCGAGTGCCTGCAGGCGCCCGGCTTTCTGCACGTCAACGAACGGGAGTTCATCGCCGAGGTGATCGATCCCGACACGGGGGAGCCGGCGGCGGACGGCGTGCGGGGCGAGCTGGTGGTCACGAATCTCGGACGGACCGCAAGCCCGGTCATCCGCTACCGGACGCGCGACCTCGTGGTCCGGACCCGCGAGCGCTGCGCCTGCGGCAGGACGCTCGCGCGGCTCGCCGGCGGCGTGGTGGCGCGGGCGGACGACATGGTGAACGTGCGCGGCGTCAACGTCTATCCGGCGGCGGTGGAGGCCGTGCTGCGCGCCATCGAGCCCGTGGTCGAGTACCGCAGCACGGTACGAACGGCGGGGTCGCTGCGGGGCATCGCCGTCGAGGTGGAGATAGCGGATGCGGCAGACCCCGCCGCGGTCGCCGCGGTCGCCGCGAGCCGCCTGCGCGAGGCCCTCGGCCTCACCGTGCCGGTCACGCCCGTCGCGGCCGGGACGCTCCCGCGCTTCGAGATGAAGGCGCGCCGCTTCGTCGTGGATCGCGGGACGCCGCCGGCCGATCCGACCGCGCCCGCCGGAAACCCACAGTCGGCCGCTTCCGTCCGGACCGGCCAGGAGGACACATGACCATCACCGGCATCGCCAACATCATGCTGGGCGCGTCGGATCTGGACCGTTCGCGCGCGTTCTATCGGGACAAGCTGGGGCTCGCCGTCAAGCAGGAGATTCCCGGCTTCGTATTTCTGGAGACCGGACCGGTCACGCTCTGCCTCAGCACCGCGCACGCCAGGCTGGCCGAGCAGCCGGGTCCACTCGAAGTCGTGCTGGCGGTGGCGAGCGTGGGCGCCGCCTACGCGGCGCTGAAGGACAGGGGCGTCGAGTTCCTGCGCGAGCCGGCCAACGTCACCGGCGACTCGTGGGCGGCGAATTTCCGGGATCCGGACGGCCACCTGCTGTCGATCTTCGGCCCGCGATGAGGAAGCGTAGTAGCATGGGCGGGTTCAAGGAGGACAGTTTCTTGCGTCGATCCAACACTCGGTGGCCGGTCATGGTGGTGCTCGCCGTTCTGGCAGGCACGGTTGCCGCCTGCGGCGGTGGGGGCGAAAGCGGCGGGGCCGGCGACAGCGCGCCGGCGCGCCAGTTCCTCAGCATGGGCACCGCGCCGCCCGGCGGCGCGTTCTTCGTCGTCGGCAGCGCGCTCGCGGAGGTGGTCAACGAGACCGGCGGCAACCTCGGCTACAGCGTGACCGCCGAGGCTACGAGCGGATCGCAGGAGAACATCCGGCGGCTCGCGAGCGGCGAGCTCGACTTCGCGTTGTCGAACGCCGCCATCACCTATTTCGCAGTCCGCGGCAGCGAGGGCTGGGACCGCGCCTACCCGGTCCGCTCGGTCATGACCCTGGCGCCCAATGTCGCGCTGTTCGTGACCCAGGCATCGTCCGGCATCACGAGCATCGACGACCTGCGCGACCGGCGCGTCAGCGTCGGGCCGGCGGGCGCCGGCTTCGAGTACTTCGTCGGCCCGCTGCTCGAGGCGCACGGGGTGACCTACGACGACTTCTCGCCGCTCAACGCGACGCAGCAGGCCGCCGTCGACATGCTGACCGACGGCTCGGCCGACGCCACCTTCCTCGGCGGCGCCGTGCCCACCGCGTCGATCACCCAGGCCGCCGCCTCGATGGAGCTCACCTTCATCCCGTACGGCGACGACGAGAAGCAGGCGCTGATCGACGAGTACCTCTTCTTCCGACCGGCCAGCATCCCGGCCGAGACCTACCGCGGGCAGGCCGCGGCGTTCGAGGGGCTCGACGTCGGCTCGATGCACGTCATCACGTCGGCCGGCGCCCCGGACGAGCTCGTCTACAACTGGACGAGGCTGCTCTACGAGAACCGGGAGCTGGTCGTCGAGAAGCACGCCGCCGGACGCGCCATCAACCCGAACAACGTGGTGCGCGACACCGGAACGGAGTTCCATCCCGGCGCGATTCGCTTCTACGAAGAGGCCGGGATCTGGCCGCAACAGGCCGCGCCGTGACGCCGGACACTCCACCGCGCGACCTTCGGCTCCTGGCGACCGGCACGCTCGGCGTGCTGCTGTGCGCCTTCACGCTGGTCGAGGTCAACTACCCGCTGCTGGCGCCGCAGAGCCGCCTGGCGTTCTTCGCGCTGGTGGGGCTGGCGCTCTGCTTTCTGAACGTCCCGATCCATCCGTCCCTGAAGGACGACCCGCGCGCCCGGGCCGGCGACATCGTGCTGGCCGTGCTGGCCGCGGCCTGCTGCGGCTACATCGTCGTGCAGACCGATCCGCTGTTCGCGGCGTGGTGGGTCGATGGGCAGACGCTGGGGAACCGGGCCGGCTTCGAGACGACGTTCGACACCGCCATCGGCCTCCTCGGCCTGCTGCTGGTGATCGAGGCGGCCCGGCGCGCGCTCGGCCTGGCCCTGCCGCTGCTGGCCGCGGCGTTCATCCTCTACGCGCTGTTCGGGTCGGCGTTCCCCGACTGGCTGTTCCCGCACCGCGGCTACACCGTCCCGCGCATCGTGGCGCAGACGTTCCTGCACAGCCAGGGGATCTTCGGCGTGGCGCTCGGCGTGATGTTCACCTACGTCTTCCTGTTCGTCATCTTCGGTGCGTTTCTGGAGGCGACCGGGGCGACGCGGTTCATCGTGGATTTCGCCGAGCGGGTGTTCGGGCGCAGCTCCGGCGGTCCCGCGAAGGTGGCGGTGCTGAGCAGCGGCCTGATGGGATCCCTCTCCGGCAGCGCCGTCGCCAACACCGCGACCACCGGAACGTTCACCATCCCGATGATGCGCAGCGCCGGCTTCCAGCCGGTGACCGCGGCCGGCGTGCAGGCGGCGGCCAGCTCGGGCGGGGCGCTGATGCCGCCCGTGATGGGCGCGGGCGCCTACATGATGCTGGAGATCGTCGACCCGCCGGTGACCTACCTGGAGATCATCCGGGCGGCGCTCATTCCCGCGCTCCTGTACTACCTGTCGCTGATCCTCATCGTGCACTTCCACGCGCAGCGGATGTCGATCGCGACCGGGGAGACGCCGGCCGCAACGGCGCCGGCCGGCGACGAGACGCCCGATGCCGCGGCGCGGTCGCGTGCGGCGGGAATCGTCTTCGCCTCGGCGCTCGGCAGCCTCATCCTGTTCCTGGTGCTCGGCTACACGGCGTTCCGCGCCGTCACCCTGTCGCTGGTCGTGATCATCGCGGTCAGCAGCGTGAGCAAGGCGACCCGGCTCGACTGGCGCTTCACGATCCTGAGCCTCGTCACCGCGGCGCGCGGCGTCGTGCCGCTGGTGGCCGCCGCGGCGTGCGTCGGCATCATCATCGGCATCGTCACGCTGACCGGGATCGGGACCCGTCTGCCCGCGACGATCATCCCGCTGGCCGAGCAGAGCCTGTTCCTCGCCCTCGTCCTGATCATGATCTCGTCGATCGTCCTGGGCATGGGGCTGCCGTCGGCGGTCTGCTACCTGCTGATGGCCACGCTGATCGGCCCGGTGCTCGGCAACCTCGGCGTCATCCCGCTGGCCGCGCACCTGTTCATCTTCTACTTCGGGATGATGTCGATGGTGACGCCGCCGGTGGCGCTGGCCGCCTATGCCGCGTCCTCCATCGCCGGCACGCGCATCATGCCGACCGGGCTCGCCGCGTTCCGCTTCGCGCTGGTCGGCTTCACGCTGCCCTACATGTTCATCTACCGGCCCGAACTGCTGATGCTGACCGCCTCCGGCGAACCGGCCGGCTGGGTGCAGATGCTGCTGCCGGTCGCGATCGCCACGCTCGGCGTCACCTGCTTCGCCGCGGGAATCGCCGGACAGTTGCGGAACCCGCTGGCGCTCGGCCCGCGTCTGGCCATCTTCGGCGCCGCGGCGCTGCTCCTGGCGCCGGGACCCTCCGTGGAGCTGGCCGGGTTCGGAATCCCCCTCCTCGACGTGGCCGGCGTCGCGCTCTTCGGCGGCGTGCTGGCCGCCAACCGGGAGTCGACCCGGAAGTCTGCTCCGTAGAGCGGCGGGGACTTCCGGATCGACTGGCTCCCGCGGCGGCAGGGGGCCGGCGTGAAGGGTTGCCGTTCGTGACCACACGTGCCACACTGGCGCGGGGCGCGCGATGGTCCTGCCCCACGAGGACGTCGCGCGGTTCGCGGCGACCGACGACATCGAGAGTCCGCGCGGATGGACTTCAGCGACTACCGGCTCGAAGCCGAGTTCTACGACGAGGTACTGCTGCCCGACGGCACACCGCGGCAGCACTGCCGGACCCTCCACGACGCCCTCGCAGAGACCTCGGGAGCGGAGCTCGGGGAGATTCAGGAACGGGTCACCCGCTCGTTCCTCAACGAGGGCATCACGTTCACCGTCTACGGGGACGGCGAGGCCGACGAGCGGATCATCCCGATCGACTGCCTGCCCCGCATTCTGGCCGCGGCCGAATGGCGGGAGCTCGAGGCCGGCCTCGCCCAGCGCATCCTCGCCCTGAACCGCTTCCTGTGCGACGTCTACGGCGAATGCCGCGCACTCGCGGACGGCGTCATTCCCGAAGAGATGGTGCGGGGCTGCCCCCAGTACCGCCCCCAGATGCGCGGCGCCTCTCCGCCGCACGGCACGTGGGTGGCGATCTGCGGCACCGACGTCGTGCGCACGAACGACGGGTTCATCGTGCTGGAGGACAACCTGCGCGTGCCGTCCGGCGTCTCCTACATGATCGCCAACCGCAAGGCGGTGAAGTCCAGCCTGCGCCGGCTCTACCGGCGCTGCCGGGTCCGGGAGGTCGAGCACTACGGCGATCTGCTGCTGGCGACCCTGCGCGAGCTGGCCCCGCCGAACCGGTCCGATCCGTGCATCGCGCTGCTGACGCCCGGCGTGTGGAACGCGGCCTTCTACGAGCACATGTTCCTGGCCCGCGAGCTGGGCGCGGAGCTGGTGGAGGGCCGCGACCTGCTGACGCGGAACGGCTTCGTCTACATGCGCACGACGGAGGGGCTGCGGCGGGTCGACGTGATCTACCGGCGCGTGGACGACGACTTCCTCGATCCCCAGGTCTTCCGTTCCGACTCGATGCTCGGCGTGCCGGGTCTGCTGCAGGCCCACCGGCTCGGCAACGTCACGTTGGCGAACGCGCCGGGGACCGGCGTGGCCGACGACAAGAGCGTGTACGCCTGGGTGCCGGATCTGATCCGCTACTACCTGGGCGAGGAACCGATCCTCGCGAACGTGCCGACGCGGATCTGCCGCCGGCCCGAGGACCTCGAGTACACGCTCGACAATCTCGACCGCCTCATCGTGAAGCGGGTCGGGGAGGCGGGCGGCTACGGCATGCTGGTGGGTCCGCAGGCCGCGCCGGCCGAGCGCGAGGCCTACGCCGCGGAGATGCGGGCCAATCCGGCCGACTTCATCTCGCAGGAGATACTGTCGCTCTCGCGGGCTCCGTGCCTGATCGACGGGCGGCTCGAGCCGCGGCACGTCGACCTGCGCCCTTTCGTGCTCCGGGGCCGGGAGACGCGCATCGTGCCGGGCGCCTTCTGCCGGGTGGCGCTCCGCCGGGGCAGCATCGTCGTGAACTCGAGCCAGGGCGGCGGCGGCAAGGACGTGTGGGTGCTGGAGTCCTGAGATGCTGGCGCGCAGCGCGGAGGGTCTGTACTGGCTGGGCCGCCACATCGAGCGGACGGAAGACCTCTGCCGTCTGCTGCGCGAGCAGATGGGCGCCCTGGTGGACCGGCCCGTGCGCGAGATCAACTTCGGCTGGCGCCGGATCTATGGCGCCCTCGGCAGGCGCCCGCCGGGCCCCGCCGTCGGCGTGACGGAGAGCGAAGACGACTACGCCCTGGCCGATTCGTACACGCTGGCCGACGACCTCACCTTCGAGCGCGCGAATCCGGGCTCGGTCCTGAACAGCTTCTCGAACGGCCGCGAGAACGCGCGCCAGATGCGCCACTGCATCAGCGGCGAGATGTGGACGTGCCTCAACCTGGCCTGGCTGCGTCTCGGCACGCGGCGCATCGAGGACATCTGGAAGGCCGCACCCGAGAGCTACTACGCGGACATGGCGCGCGAGATGAACCTGTTCGCCGGCGTGGCGGACACCACGTTGTACCGCGACGACGGCTGGCGCTTCCTGCAGCTCGGACGTCTCGTCGAGCGCGCCCAGTTCACGATCGCCCTGCTGCTCGCGCATCTCGAGGGCGTGCGTGCGAACCCGGAAGCGGGCGACCGGGAGTGGACGAGCCTGCTGTGGATCTGCCAGGCCTTCGACACCTACAGGGGACGCTACGGGGTGGAGATTCGCCCGGCGCGCGTACTGGATCTGCTCGTGGAGGATGCGCGGCTGCCACGCTCCCTCTGCACCGCCGTCGACGCGGCGGCGGCCACGCTGGGCGCCCTCGCACTCGGTCCCGGTCCCTGCGGCGCCGCCCGCCGGTGCGCCGGAGACCTGGCGTCCAACGTCAACCAGCCGTGGCCGTCCGCACCGAGCCTGCCGGATCGAGCGGCGCGGCTGCGGCAACTGGAGGGAGGCTGCTGCGCCCTGCACGATCTCGTGATGGCCGCGCATGTCGGCTACGATACCGACGGTGCGCCGGTGCGCTGACGTGCCGGACTCCCACGCGCCGTTGCACTCCACGGCTGGCAGCGGCCTTGGACAACCGGCGCCGGCCTGCTGTCGGCCCCGAACCAGGAGGTAACGCATGAACGAGTTGACGAGCAGCGAACTGCAGTTCATTTTCAACACGTTTTCGTTTCTGCTCTGGGGCGCGCTGGTGATGTGGATGGCGGCCGGCTTCACCATGCTCGAGTCCGGCTCGGTGCGCACCAAGAACGCATCGGTCATCTGCCTGAAGAACATCGGCCTGTACTCGGTCGCGGGAATCGCCTACTACGTCGTCGGCTACAACCTGATGTACGTCGACGTGGGCAGCCTGATCGGCTCCTTCAGCTTTCTTCGTACGCCGTCGGCCGACGAGCTCGCGCTGCTGGCGGGCGTGGAAGGGGCGCGGGAGGCGGTGATCGCCACCGGCTACGCGGTCATGTCGGACTGGTTCTTCCAGATGGTGTTCGTGGCGACCGCGGCCTCGATCGTCTCCGGCGCGCTTGCCGAACGGGTCAAGCTCTGGTCGTTCTTCGTCTTCACCCTGGTGCTGACCGCGTTCATCTACCCGGTCGTCGGCGCCTGGACGTGGGGCGGCGGCTGGCTGAGCCAGATGGGCTTCCAGGACTTCGCCGGTTCCACCATCGTGCACGGCACGGGCGGCTGCGCCGCGCTGGCCGGCGCGCTGGTCGTCGGCCCGCGGCACAACAAGTTCCGCAAGGACGGCACGGTCACGAGCACGCCCCCGTCCAACATTCCCGTGGTCACCCTGGGCGTGTTCATCCTGTGGTTCGGCTGGTTCGGCTTCAACGGCGGTTCCCAGCTCGCCCTCGGAAGCGCAGCCGACGTGCTCGCGATGAGCCATGTTCTGGTCAACACCAACCTGGCCGGCGCGGCCGGCGTCATCGCGGCCATCGCCGTTTCGCGGCCGATCCTCGGGCGCGTCGATCTGCTCGCCGGCCTCAACGGCGCAATAGCGGGTCTCGTCTCGATCACCGCGGGTCCGGACATCACCAGTCACTACTGGGCAATCGTGATCGGCGCGGTCGGCGCCATCATCTGCACCGCGGCCATCAGGCTTCTGGAGAAGCTCAAGGTCGACGACGTGGTGGGGGCCGTTCCCGCTCACCTCTTCGCGGGCGCCTGGGGTACGATAGCCACGATCATCGCCGCCGGATCCGACATCGGCGTGCAGTTGCTCGGGGTGGTCTCCATCGGCGCGTTCGCATTCGCCACGTCGTGGCTGACATGGCTGGCGCTCGAGAAGACCATGGGCGTGCGCGTGTCCCACAAGGTCGAGCAGATGGGTCAGGACGTGGCGGAGCTGGGTATCGACGCCTACCCCGAATTCGTGATCATGCCGGAACGGGACGACGAGTAGATTCGAGACCAATGTCGAATATCGGCAACCGGGAAACGGGCGACGATCGCGACGCAACCGCAGAGCCGCGCGGTGGGAAGCACATCTGCGTCTACCTGGGCGGCAACCTCGGGCGCGAGCAGCGCTATATCGACGAGGCCGACGCGCTGGGCCGCCTGATGGCGGCCGAGGGAATAGGGCTGGTCTACGGCGGCGCCCGAGTCGGACTGATGGGTGTTCTGGCCGGCGCCGTCCTGGCGAACGGCGGCTTCGTCACCGGCGTGGTCCCCCGGCAACTGTCGTACCAGGAGCTCGCCCACGAGGGACTCAGCCGTCTCCTCGAAGTCGACACGATGCACGAACGCAAGCACCTGATGCAGGAGCTGTCGCAGGGCTGCATCGCCCTGCCCGGCGGCTTCGGCACCCTGGAGGAAATCCTCGAAGCCCTGTGCTGGTCGCAGAGGCCGCTCGAGCTGCACGAGAAGCCGTGCGTCTTCGCCAATATCGACGGCTACTACGATCACCTGTTCGAGTTCCTCGATCACGCGGCGGCGCGGGGGCTGCTGCTGCCGCAGAACCGGCTGCTCGCCAGGCAGGCGCCCTCCGCAGCGGGAGCGCTGAAGGCGATTCAGGCGGCCTGGGAGAAAGAGGAACAGGCGATCCTGGACGCGATCAAGTCGTACGAGGCCTGACGCGCGGCGCCCCCGCGTCGGTTGGTCCTGTCGTGGGGCACGGGCGCGAGCAGGCGGCGCGAGGCGCCTCCGGCGGGGCGGCCTCGCGTCAGGCGGAGGCGGCGAGGGCTGCTTCGCGGGAGTCCTTGATCGGGATGATCCGGTCGAAGCCGCTGATCCGGAAGACCTCCTCGATGTGGTTCTTCATCGCGCAGAGCACCAGCGTTCCCTCGCCGGCCTTGAGCGCCTTCGCCGCGATCAGCAGCACCCGCATGCCGGAGCTGCTGATGAAGTCGAGGCGGCTGAAGTCGACGACCAGACGCCGCTCGCCGCTGCTGACGTGATCCATGACCACGGACTCGAACGAGCGGGCGTTTCCGCTGTCCAGGCGTCCGACGGGCAACAACACCAGCACCTCGTCGTTCCGTTCTTCCGCGACTTCGATATCCATCCGTTCACCTCTTCGCTCGGACGGCCCCGTCACCCGGCCTCCGGCGTGAGATCGTGTTCCAGCGTCAACCGGTTCTTCCCGTCCGCGTACTCGTACGTCACGCGGTCCGCAAAAGTCTTGATCAAGTGCAGCCCCAGACCGCCTATCGGCCTCTCGTCGACCGGTGACGACACGTCGGGGTTCGTGTTCTCCGTCGGATCGAACTTCTCGCCGTTGTCCACGATGGACAGCACCAACGAAGAATCATGGACCTGCAGGCCGACTTCGATCCTGGGGCGGGCGACCCCGCGGAGACCGTAGCTCACCGTGTTCGTGATCAACTCGTCGAGCGCCAGGTTGATCATGTAGACCTGCTGGTCCGGCAGCTTGTTGGCGTCGCCGAACTCCTCGACCATCTGCGCCAGACTGCGCACCGCCGACAACCTCGGCGACAGCGAAACGCGCAGTTCATCCATCCTAGCCACGTATCTTGCCCTCCATGCGAAGCCGCGCAGACTGACGGCGGCGCGGCGGCCGCCCACGCTCGCCCCGCAGGAAGCGCCGGCGGGTCGCCGGTCCGCCGCAGCGTCAGGCCTCGTCCACCGCGGACTCGCGGGTGTCCCGGATCGGGATGATCTGATCGAAGCCGCTGATGCGAAAAACTTCGTGTATATGGTCCGGCATGGCGCACAGCACGAGCTTTCCCTGACCGGCCTGCAGCTTCTTCGCGGCCATCAGGAGCACGCGCATCCCGGAGCTGCTGATGAAGTTCAGGCGGCCGAAGTCGACGACCAGACGCCGCTCGCCCCGGTCGACCCGCTCCATCACGATGGATTCGAACGACCGCGCGTTCGCGCTGTCGAGACGCCCAATCGGCAGGAGCACGAGGGCCTCGCCTTCCCGCTCTTCCGCTACTTCGATGTCCATAGACTCGTCACCTGCGCGTCTGGTTGATCGGACAAGGCGCGAGGCGTCACTCCGACGCCCTCGCGAGATCGTGCTCCATGGTCAACCGGTTTCGGCCTTCCACGAACTCGTAGGAGACGCGGTCGGCAAAGCTCTTCACCAGGTGCAGACCCAACCCGCCGACGGCCCGCTCTTCGAGGGACGACGTGACGTCCGCGTTCGTGTCCTGCGTCGGATCGAACGGCTGTCCGTTGTCCTCCATGACCAGAATCAGCGTGCCGGCGACGACCCGCATCCTTATCCGGATCTCGGCATCGGCCATGTCCTCGAGGCCGTGCGTCACGGTGTTGGTGATCAACTCGTCGAGCGCGAGGTTGATGACGAACACCTTCGGATCGGGCAGATCGTTGGCGTCGCCGAACGCCTCCACCATGCTCGACAGTTCGCGAACTTCCGACAGCCGTGCCGGAATCGTCACGCGCAGTTCCTCGGCCATGCGGTCTCGCCCTCGCTCGAACGACGCAATACTCTAGCAAACTCCGAACGGCCCGCTGCAAGTCCGGGCGAATTCCCGGGCGGCGTCACCGGCGCCGCCGCAGCACCAGGCAGGTCATGTCGTCGGCGGCGGGAGCGCCGGCGGAGTACGTGCCGATCTCGCTCCACACGTGATCCACGATCTCCTCGGGAGAGCGCGCCGACGCGCCGTCGAGCGTCGCTTCCAGCCGTTCCTTGCCGAACAGCTCGCCGGTCAGATTCACCGCGTCGGTCAGGCCGTCCGTATAGAGAAACAGCGCCTCGCCGGGAGCCAGCTTCTGTTTGCGGCTCTCGTACCGAAAATCGTCGAGCACGCCCATCGCCACCCCGCCGGTCATCGGGAGCGGCCGCCGCGAATCGTCGCCGGCCACGAGAAACGCGGGCTCGTGCCCGGCGCAGACGTACTCCATGACGGCCCGCTCCAGATCCACGATGGCGAGCACGCCGGTAACGAACAGCCCCATCGGGTTCTCGGCGCAGAGGCGGCGGTTGGCCTCGGTGGCGATGGCGCCGACGTCCCCGCTCTGGCTCTCGGAAGCCGCCGCGTTGATCGCACCCTGCGAAGCCGCCATGAACAGCGCCGCCGCCACCCCCTTGCCGGAGACGTCGCAGACGGTGAAGAAGAGCTTGCCGCCGGACGGCTCGAGCACGTCGACGAAGTCGCCGCCCACCTGCTGCGCAGGCGTCATTCTGGCGTAGGCCGCGAAGCCGCCGAGATCCACGTTCCCTTCGCGGACCAGCGCGGCCTGCACCACCTTGGCCATCTCCAGATCCTGCTCCAGCGCCTGCTGGGCGAGGCGCAGGCTGCGGTTGCTCTGCTGGAGCTCGTCGGTGCGCGCCGCGACCATCATCTCGAGCTGCTCTTCGCGGTTGAAGACCTGCACCGTCATGGCCTCGAACACCCGCGCCAGACTGCCGAGCTCGTCCGTGCGTTTCATCACGGTTTCCATCGGGCCCTCGTCCGGCTGCCTGCCCATCTCGACCTGACGGGCCGCCGCGGCGATCGCCTCGATGGGTTGCGTGAGCCACCGCGTGCCCCAGAGTGCGGCGGCGGCGGTGAAGCCGAGCAGGACGAAGGCGATCAGGGTGGTATTCCTGGCCTCCGCCTGGACGCTGTTGGCGATGTCGTCCAGGCTCACGGCGAGGGCGAGGCCGCCGATCGGGATGCCGCCGGCGTTGATGATCGGCGAGGCGACCCAGATGCCCCGGTCCGCGGGCGACAACAGGCTGAGGCTGGTCTCGCTGACCACCTGCCCCTGCTCCATGGCCTGTCCCATGACCGCCTCGGCCCGGCGCGCGAAGGCCCCGGCGGCATCCGCCGTCCCGGCCGCCGCCTGTCCGGCCCGCGGCGCGGCCGCCGCCAGCTCGCGGTCGAGGTTGACGACCCAGAGCGCCTCCAGGTTGCGTGACCGGACCAGCAGGTCCGCCTCGCGCTGGTATACCGAGTACAGCAGGTTGCCCGAGCTGCCCTCGATGGGGATGCCGATCTGCACCACCCGCGGGGAGCCCGCGCCGGCAACCGCCACGTACTTGTAGACCTGTCCGTCCGAAGCGCGCGGCGCGGTCGCGAGCTCCACGCTGCGCTCGGCGCCCTCGAGAAGCGGAGCGAGCTCGCCGGCATGCGGCACGCCGGCGGCGGCTCCGCCCGCCAGTGGCGGCAGCAGGGTGGAATAGGCCACCGTACCGTCCGGATTCACCACCCGGATCTCGCCGATGACGGTCGAGCCGACGATGCGCCGCAGGCGTCCTTCGATTTCCTGGGCCGGCCACGCGGCTTCCTCCGCCGCGGCCACGAAGTGCCCCACGATGGTCGCCTGCACCAGCATCTGCTGGCCGACGATCCCCTCCACCACGGCCGACACGTCGGCACGCTCGGTGGCGTAGACGTTGGTCAGAATCTCCTGCTCGCCGAAGACCAGCGCATTGCCGATCTGCACGATCCGCTCCTGATCGACGCCGCCGACCCCGACGTACTTGTAGACCTCCTGGTCGATCTCCCGCACCTGGGCGGGCTGCGTGATCACGTCGTCGACGTCCGATCCCAGCAGCACGTAGAACTTCGACGCCTGCGGCTGCACGGTCGGATCGGGGTCGAACCGAAAAGGCACGAGCGCGCCGGCTGCGTCGCGCACATTGGTGAGGTACGAGAATCCGACGCTGTCGGTAATCCAGAACTCGTCGAGGACGGTGCTCGCCACGATGGCGTCGAGAGTCTCGATGATGCGCGGCGGATCCTGTCCCGCCTCCTCTGCCGCGGCAACGAGGTGGGCGGCCAGACGGGCCTGCGCGATCATCTGGTCGTCGAGCGTCGCGTCGAGGGTCCGGGCGACGTTGGCCAGCGAGATCTCGCCCATGTCGGCGAAGCTCGCCGACAGGAGCTCGGCCAGATGGACCGCGGACGCTTCCGCCTCGTCGCGCAGGGCGAGGGCGGAGTTGTAGAGCATGGTGGCCGACGTCGCCGTGATCGTGACGGTGAGGAGCGCGGCCAACGCCAGGAAACCTCGAACCGCAAGGCGCAGACCCTTCCTCATCGTCCCTGCTTCAGTGCCCGGCGCATCCAGTGCTTGCGTCACGATTCGGTTCATCTCAGGCTCCCGCGCGGCGGCGGGACGTCACAGACGCCACATCACCCAGAGCTGCGCGACGTTGTCGTCCTCGTCCACGCCCAGCTTGTTCCGCCAGTACTGGTACTCGACGCCGAGAAAGAGCTGATTGGCGGCGCCCGTCAGCGCCTTGCCGATGTCCCAACCGAGCTGCGGCTGCGCGAGGGTCCACCCCTTCACGGGCAGACCGAGCTCGTTGGTGGTCGCGCCGATGTACTCGGCATGGCCGGTGAACCAGAAGGACTGGCTGCCGATGTCGAAGGCGGCCCCCCAGCTCGCGTCGAACATGAAGCTGTCCGTCGTCCGGGGCGCCCCGCCCCGCTCGAGCCCGCTGCTGGCGTCGATGAAGGCGGTCACATCCGTGTTGAAGAAGACGAAGCCGGGCACGTCCCAGGAAAGCCGCACCCCCGGCAGCCACTTGAGAACGTTGGCGTCGCCGTCGAAGTTGATGCCGCCGATCAGCGCGACGTCTCGCACCGGCCCGGCGCCGACGGTCCGATCCGCCAGCCTGCCGAAGCTCAGCGTGGGATACCACTCGCCGTAGAACTCCAGGTCGTTGAAGCCGTCCGCGACGCCGTCCTCGAGAATGTCGATGAAGACGAAGCTCTCGCCGAGCGACCAGATCGACGCCTGCTGCACGGTCAGAATCTGCGTGTAGTGGCGCGCCCCGGAAAAAGGATTGGCGAGACGGCCGTACTGGTAGTGGAACTCCGTCTGCGCGACGGCGGCGGCCGGCGCAGCCAGCAGAAACACCGTGGCCGCGGTCCAGCGCCCGAGCGAACGGGTCCACGCGATGTTGTGCATTCGGAATGATAACCCTTCGCCGGCAGCCTGTCCGCCGGAATCCGCACGGCGGCGCGTCGGGCACCGAGATTCGTCCGAGTCGCGACTACGCTGGCCCCGGCCGTTCGGGCACACGCGAACAGGGGCGCGCCGCGCGGGGCATCGAAGTCGCTCCCCGGCCTGCGTAGTACGATGGCCGGATGCCCGGTTCGGCTCGCGAGTTGCTCGGCCGCGTCTTCGGCTACGACCGGTTCCGCGGACAGCAGGAAGCGATCGTCGAGCATACGATCGCGGGCGGCGACAGCCTGGTGTTGATGCCGACGGGCGGCGGCAAGTCGCTCTGCTACCAGCTCCCGGCGCTCGTCCGCCCCGGCGCCGCCGTGGTCGTCTCGCCGCTCATCGCGCTGATGCGCGACCAGGTGGACACGCTGCTGCAGGCCGGCGTGCGGGCGGCCTGCCTCAACTCCACGCTCGCGTACGAGGCGGTGCGCGACGTGGAGGACCGACTGCGGGCGGGCGGGATCGACCTGCTCTACGTGGCCCCCGAGCGGCTGCTCGGGGAGCGGACGCTCGCGCTGCTCGACGAGGTAGAGCTCGCGCTGTTCGCGATCGACGAGGCGCACTGCGTGTCGCAGTGGGGTCACGATTTCCGGCCGGAGTACCTGCAGCTCTCCGCGCTTCACGAGCGCTTTCCGGCCGTGCCCCGCATCGCCCTCACCGCGACCGCCGACGAGCCCACGCGGCGGGAGATCCGGGAGCGGCTGCGCCTGCAGGAGGCGCGCGTGTTCATCGCCGGTTTCGACCGGCCGAACATCCGCTACCGGGTCGTGCCGAAGCAGAGCCCGCGCGAGCAGCTCGCGCGGCTCCTCGACAACGAGCACCGGGGAGACGCCGGCATCGTCTACTGCCTGTCGCGCCGCCGGGTCGAGGAGACGGCCGAGTGGCTGCGCGCACGCGGCGTGGACGCCCGCCCCTACCACGCCGGCCTCGGCGGGCGGGAGCGCGGCGACACGCAGGACGCGTTCGTGCGCGGCGAGGGCGTCGTCATCGTCGCGACGATCGCCTTCGGCATGGGCATCGACAAGCCCGACGTCCGCTTCGTCGCCCACCTCGACCTGCCGAAGAGCCTCGAGGCGTACTACCAGGAGACCGGCCGGGCCGGACGGGACGGCCTGCCCGCGACGGCCTGGATGGCCTACGGGCTGCAGGACGTGATCACCCTGCGGCAGATGGTCGACGGATCCGAGGCCGGCGAGGCGCGCAAGCGGCTGGAGATCCGCAAGCTGGACGCCATGCTCGGCTACTGCGAGCTGACGACCTGCCGGCGGCGTACGCTGCTCGCCTACTTCGGCGAGACGCTGACGGAACCGTGCGGGAACTGCGACAACTGCCTGGAGCCGCCCGAGTCGTGGGACGCGACGGAAGCGGCGCAGCAGGCGCTGTCGTGCGTCTACCGGACCGGGCAGCGTTTCGGGGTCGCCTACGTGGTCGATGTGCTGCGCGGGAAGGACGACGAGCGGATCCGGCGCTTCGGCCACGATCGGCTCTCGACGTTCGGGGTCGGCGCCGACCTCGACGCCCGGCAGTGGCGATCGGTGATCCGCCAGATCGTCGCCCGTGGGCTGCTGCGCGTCGACGTCGAGAAGTACGGGTCGCTGCAACTGACCGCCGCCGCGCGGCCGGTGCTGCGGGGCGAAGCCGCGGTCGCGCTGCGGCGGGACGCGCTCCCGGCCCGGAAGGTGCGGCCGGCCCGGGAGGCGCGCGACCGCGTGCAGTCGGTGCTCGGGGCACAGAGCCGGGCGCTGTTCGACGCGCTGCGGGCGCGCCGCCGCGAGCTGGCCGAGGAGCAGGGCGTGCCGCCCTACGTGATCTTCCACGACGCGAGCCTGGTGGAGATGGCCGAGCGACGGCCGGGCACGCTCGACGAGTTCGCGGCGATCCCGGGCGTGGGCGCGACGAAGCTGGAGCGCTACGGCGAGACGTTCATCGAGATCATCCGCACGCACGAGGCCGAACAGCCCGCCCCGGCCGCCGCGGCCCCGTAGCCGGATGGACCCGCGCCCGCAGCGTTATGATGGACGCACCGATGACTGCAAGCACCTCGCGGCGTCGCATCCGCGTCGGGGTCGTTCTGTGGGGCCTGCTGTGGATGGCGGCAGCCGCGCCGGAGCAATCCGGCGCGCAGACCGCCCAGGCTCCCGGTTCGCTCCCGTCGGCCATCCCGATCTTCCCGCTGCAGGACGTCATGCTGTTCCCCGGCGCCTCGCGGCCGCTGCACATCTTCGAGCCGCGCTACCGCGAGATGGTGGCCGACGCGCTCGAGGGGGATCGCATCATCGGCATGGTCATGCTGCACGCGGGGTACGAAGAAGAGTACGCCGGCAACCCGCCGATCTACGACATCGGCTGTGCGGGCGTGATCACGAACGTGCAGCGCCTGGAGGACGGCCGCTACAACATCGTCCTCGGCGGGCTCGTGAAGTTCCGGATCACGAGCGAGGACCGGAGCCGCTCCTACCGCGTGGCCGAAATCGATGCGATCCCGGAAACGCTGGGCGACGCCGACCGGGACGTGCTCCGTGGCCACCGCCCGCTGCTGATGGAACTGCTGGCGTCGGTCGCGCCGGGTCAGGCGCCGACGCCGGACGAGCTGTCCGACGAGATGCTGGTGAACGGACTCTCGCAGTTCCTGGGAATGAGTGCGCTCGACCGGCTGGACCTGCTGCGACGGGAGGGGCCGCTGGCGCGGGCCGAGGCGCTGATCGGCCTGCTCGAACGCGGAGAGCTGTCGCGGTGAAGCGGGAACGCGGTCGCGGCGAGCGAGAGCCTGCCGCCGTCGCAAACCGGGGATGGAGTCGAACAACGGGATGTCGCACGCAGAGAGGCGGAAGACGATGGCCAGAGAGGCAACTACGTCGGGTGAGTCGGTTGTACAGGGTCAGGTCACGCGGCGCGAGGCGCTGGCGGGCGTCGGCGCGGTCCTCGGAGCCGCCGCGGTGATGCGGGAGTTGCCCGGTCACGCGGCTGCCCCGCGCCCCGCACCCGCGCAGAGCGCGCCCGCACCCGCCGAGCAGGCCGAGGCGATCGGCCCCTACGATCCGAGCTGGCTCCCGGACGGCGTCCGCTCGCGCTTCGTCCACAACGTCAACGGTCTGACGATGCACGTGCTCGAAGCCGGCTTCGAGACGGCGGGGCGTCCGGCCCTGCTCCTTCTCCACGGCTTCCCGGAGCTCGCCTACAGTTGGCGGCACGTCATGGCGCCGCTGGCCGACGCCGGCTACCACGTCATCGCCCCGGATCAGCGCGGTTACGGGCGCACGACGGGCTGGAGCGCCGACTACGACGGCAGCCTGCGGCCGTTCAGCCGGCTGAACGCGGTACGCGACGCGCTGGCGCTGATCTCGGCGTTCGGCTACCGCACGGTGGACGCGGTGATCGGCCATGACTTCGGCTCCCCCATCGCGGCGTGGTCGGCGGTGGCGCGGCCGGACGTCTTCCGCGCCGTCGCCCTGATGAGCGCCCCGTTCGGCGGCACCCCGACGTTCCCGTTCGACACCGCGGACGACGGTCCGCTGTCGGATCCGCCGGGAGGTCCGGACATCTACGAGGAAATGGCCCGCCTGCCGCGCCCGCGGAAGCACTACCAGCGCTACTACCGCACGCGCGAGGCGAACCCGAACATGTGGCGCGCTTCCCAGGGCGTGCACGACTTCATGCGCGCCTACTACCACCACAAGAGCGCCGACTGGGCCGAGAACCGGCCCTACCGGCTGGCCGGGTGGACGGCGACCGAGGTCGCCAAGATGCCGACCTACTACATCATGGACCTCGACATGGGCATGGCCGAGACGGTGGCGCTGCACATGCCCACGCCGGCCGAGATCGCCGCCAACCGGTGGCTGCCGGACCGCGAGCTGCACGTCTACGCCGTCGAGTACGAGCGCAACGGCTTCCAGGGCGGCCTGCAGTGGTACCGCTCCGGCGTCATCAACGACGAGCCGCTCACGTTCGCCGGCCGGACCATCGACATCCCGTCGCTGTTCATCGCCGGATCGAGCGACTGGGGCGCCTACCAGCGGCCCGGCTCGCTGGAGCGGATGCAGGAGACCGCCTGCACCGACATGCGCGGCGTGCACTTCGTCGACGGCGCCGGCCACTGGGTGCAGCAGGAGCAGCCGGAGGAGACCGTGCGCCTGCTGCTGGAGTTCCTGCGCGAGGCGTAGGCCGGTGGGCCGCATGCGCGAGCCCCGAACTCATGACACCGCGAAGCGTCGAGACGACGATCGCCCGGTTCACGCTCGGCCTCCTGCTCGTCTACGTTCCGGTGGAAACGTGGGTCTCCTGGCCGTCCGGCCTCACGGACCCGTTCTATCTCGTGGACGTGGTCGCCTTCGCCCTGCTCCTGTGGGGTGCCGTGACGTCCCTGCGCGCGCGCCCCGATGTCGCACCCGGCGTGCTCTGCGCCGGATACGCCTGGAGCGCGGCGAACGGCTGGCGGGCCCTGGCGCTGCGCATCCAGACCCTGCAGCAGGGCGGTGAGGTCGATGTCACCCTCGTCTGGCTGCTCGTCATCTCGGAAGTCGTGGCGCTGACGGGACTTGCGCTGCTGCTCCTGCTCGTCGTGGAATCGAGGACGTCTCCGCGCGGGTCCCGATGACCTCGGCACCGGCCGTGTGGTAGCTTCGATGCGGGAACCGAGCAGACTCGCGAACATCGGCATGCCCCACTTCATCGTCACGACACGCCGGCGGCCAACGACGCCCGGGCGAACCGCATGGAGGCCGCTGGCGTTGCTGATCCTGGCCCTGCTCCCGGGTCCCGTCGGCTCCGCGCACGCGGAACCGGTCGAGCACCGCGTGGTCATCATCGCCTACGACACCAACGACGTCCGGCTGCCGATGGCGCTCGACGCGATCGCGTTCTGGAACGGCGTCATGGAGGAGCTCGAGCTGAACGTGCGCCTCGTCGAGGAGCTCCATATCGCCTCGCCGGTCACGCGCGCGCTGGAGAACTACGCGCGGTCGATCTCCCAACGCGCCGGTCGCCGCCGCGGCGGGCCGGGCGAGCCGGACGCGCCGGCCGAGATCACCGACTTCGGCGTCGAGGCCGTCCTGCTCCTCTCGCGCCAGGACCTGATGTCGTTCGCCTGGCCGCTGCCGCGGTACCCCGGCCACTTCGTGGCGATCGAGGAAGATCGGACCGCGATGGCGGTCAACCCGAACATCGCCCGGAACATCATCGCGCACGAAATCGGGCACACCCTCGGGCTGCGCCACAACCGCGATCCGACCACCCTGATGTGCGGTCCCTGCCGCACCCACGAGCTCGCCGTGGACCGGCCGGAGTACATGCGGTTGACCGAGCGCGACCGCCGGCGGCTCATCGAGCGCTACGCTTCCCGGTAGAATTGCAACCCGTTCGTCCCACTCGATTGGATGGAGGAGTGACACCATGTTGAAGCAGAAGCGGTACCTCGTCGCGATCCTCGGTCTCGCGGTCTTCGGCCTCGGCTACGCCGCCGGCCAGTTCTCCGCGTTCGAGAGCGTCGCCCAGGCGCAGGGCGAGCGCATCTTCGAGATGCGCACCTACACCGCGCTCCCGGGCCGCCTCGACGCCCTGAACGCCCGGTTCCGCAACCACACCACGCGCATCTTCGAGAAGCACGGCATGACCAACATCGGCTACTGGACGCCGCAGGAAGCGCCGCTGGCCGAGAACACGCTGGTCTACATCCTGGCGCACGACAGCCGCGACGCGGGCCAGGCGAGCTGGGACGCGTTCCGGGCGGATCCCGAATGGGCGCAGGTGTCCGAGGAATCACAGCGCGACGGCCGCATCGTGGAGGGCGTCGACGTGCTGTGGCTGGAGGCGACCGACTACTCGAAGATCAAGTAGGGGCAAGAATGTTCGGCGGCTGGACCGGAACGCCAGCGGGTGTTCCGGTCCGCTCGATCCCCGGAACCCTCCCCTACGCAACCCGGTCTTCAACGGCCAGCCGCCGCCCGACCACCCGCAGCGCCTTCTCGATCTGGCTGATGTGAGACCGGTGATCGGGATTGAGGAGGCGGCGGACGACAGACTCGCTCAGCCCCAACCGGTCCGCAAGAGCGGTCTTGGTCATGCCCTGCTCGCGCATCGCGGAATAGAGCACCAGCTTCGCCGCAACCAGCGGCGGAACGGCGACCAGGACCTGGCCGGGCGCGGCCGGACTCGGAACGGGAATATCCCACCGCTCGTGTACGTGGCCGGCGAGAGCAACCGCCAGGGCATCCTCCGCCATCGCCAGCGCCTCGGCCCGATCATCCCCGCAGGTGTTGGCCCCCGGAACGTCCGGAAACGAAACCACGAAGCCGCCGCCTTCCTCCTGCTCGAGGACGCAGGGGTACAGGTAGCGCATCAGAACGCCTCCTTGTCCATGTCGAGGTCTCTCAACATGGCGGCCAACAGCCCTTTGCCAATCTCCTTGCGCGGGACGGTGGTGAAGCGACCATCGACATGAAGGCGGCCATGGCTGCCCTTGCCCACGCTCGCGTCGAAGCGGAAGGACAGGCCGAATCTCCGGGCGTAGCGTTTGGCGCGCCGGATGAACGACCCCGCTCATGGACGACAATCGAGCATTTGTGCTCGATTGTCAAACTCCTGGTTCCCGAGCAGGATCGAGGCGCAACTTCCGGTCGATCCGGCCGTTGCGCTGCTCGATGCGGCCCGGGTTCCAGGACCAGTTCGCCCACGCGCGGCGTCCGTTCGGGCAGCGTCGAGGGTGAAGAAACGTTCACCCTGCCAGCGCCTTCTCCCGCACGAAATCCATCAGGCTGGGGATACCCGCCTCCAGTACCGTGCTGCCCGGCGGAATCCAGACGTAACCGAGCGCCCTGAGATCGGCGTCGAGTGCGTCCAGACGCTCCGGATCGGTATTCGCCGGCTGGCTGTCGCCGATCACGCGCGTGAATTCGTTCTCGGTCAACGTCGACTTCCCCGCGAACGCCTCCGCCACGGCTCGGGCCGCGGGCAGCAACGGCTTTCTATTGATCTCGCCGTAGCGATTCTGGTAGTAGGCCGTCTTTCTGCGCTCCACGGCTGGTTGGACCCGATCCATCAGCGCGCTGTCGACGACTTCGGCCCCGGTATCCCGGGCTTCGTTCCATAGCGCCGCACCCCAGAGCTGCAGAAAGTAGGGATAGTGCTGGCTGGACTCCACCACGCGTCCCAGGGCGGCCTCCGTAAAGGAGATCGGCGGATCCTGCGCCGCCATGGGTTTCGTCAGCGCCTCGGCTGCCGCGGCCGGCGCCAGCCGACCGACGCCGATGAGTTCGCCACGGTCCCAGAAAGTAGTGGACAGCGAGTTCAACTTCGCCGCCAACCCCGGCGTACCCGCCAGGGCGAGCAGGAACGGCGCCTCGCTCCGCACCTCCTGGCTGACGTTCAACAGGGGTTGCCCCACCGCCTGATCGAGCGTGTGCGCCTCGTCGAGCAGCAGCACCAGCGGCTGCGCCCGGCAGCGGGCCGCCAGCAACCGGGCCAGGGAGCGAAGCCCGCCGCCCAGCTTCCAGCCTGCCCGGCCCAGTCCGATGGAGACGGACAACGTATCCGGCGACATGCCCTTGAACCGGCCCGGCGGCGCCAGCTCGGTGGCCAGCGCATCCAGGTCCCGGATCGAGCCGGGCGTCATCCAGACCACGTCGATCGCAGGCTTCCCGGCCTCGATCTCATGCTGAAACCAGCGCATCAGCGCCGTCTTGCCGTTGCCACGCGGCCCCGTCAGCACGGCGACGCCGGGCGCGCCGCGGCCGGCGCGCAGGTAGGCCAGGAGGCCCCTCAGCGCCTTCTGCTCGGCGTCCCGTCCGGCCAGATGCGGCGGCAGTTGGCCATCGCCGGGAACGAACGGATTGAGTTGCAGGTGCTCCGTCATCGCATACGATTCGCGGCAAGGCGCGACGGGGCCGGCCGCGGCCAGAGGTTGCGCCGTAGGAGCTCCTAGAACCGCGACGCCGCCATCCACGTGTCCGACCGCGCCCAGCTCTTCTCGAACTCGGCCTCTACGTCCGCCGACGGCTTGCCCTGCGCGTCGAGCGCCTGCTGGAGCCCGAGGAACGACCAACCGTTGTTGGGGTGGTCCTCCAGCTCGGCGCGGTAGACCTGCTCCGCATCGGCGAAGCGCTCCGCTTCCAGCAGCGCCGCGCCCAGCCAGTGCCGCGCCGCGAACGGCAGCGGCTCCGGCTCCGAGTACTCCAACTGGTCCTCCACCTCGACGGCCCGCTCGAACGACTCGATGGCGGCGTGCAGATGACCCTCGGACCGCCGGATCTCGCCCTCCAGGATGCCGCCGACCGTCTTCAGCAGCAGCTCGACCGAGTCGAAGCGGAAGCGCGCGTTGGTCTCGTCGGCCAGCTTCAGCACCCGGTCCAGGTAGACCTGCGCGAAGTCGGCGTCGCCGGCACGCAGGTGCGCGTAGCCCTGCGCGAAGTCCCACAAGCCGCCGGGGCCGTCCTGCTCGGGGCGCTCGGTGACGGCGAGCACCTCGTCGAAGCGGCCGAAGCGGATCAGCGTCAGCACGTGGAACACGCTGTCGCCGGTCAGCTTGGCGTAGTCCTTTCCCGCCTGGATGGCGATGGCGCCCTGCCCGTCCATCGACGCGGCGAAGAGCAGCATGTGGAGGTTGTGGGTCGGATAGATCGCCACGCCCTCGCCGACCTCGGCCTTCAGATCGGAATGCCAGGCGTCCAGGTTCGACCGCACGCCGTCGGCCCAGCGGCCGATCTCGTTCCAGGTGTGCGACGGCATGTGGTTGATGTGGCTGGCCCCGGGAATCTGGCTGCCGAGGTGCTCGGCGCACCCGGACGCGAGGCCGGGATTCGCGGTCGACTCCGTCGCGTGGATGTAGAGGTGGCAGGCGCCCGGGTGCGTGATGTCGCGGTCGAGCACGCTCTCGAGGACGCCGTGCAGCCGCTGCACGTTGGGGTCGTTGAGGTCGCGGGTGCCGCGGCGCGGCTCCAGCAGGAAGAGCGCGTCGCCGTAGAGGGTCACGGCGTCGAGGTCGTCGGGGTACGACTCGGACAGCTTCCGCATCGCCTCGGCGTAGGCCTCGTCCTGGTCGCGTCGCCGCGCCGGGTCGAAGTCCTCGACGTAGCGGGTGGTGATCGCCTCGATGTAGGCGCGCTCCTTGGGGCTCGCCCCGTCGATGCGCGCCACCGCCTCCTGCATCGCCGCGTAGGCGTGCGGAGCCTCAAAGGGGCGCATCGGGCCGTTGAGGTACGACCCCCACGCCCACGCCTCGCCCCAGTAGCAGATGGCGCAGTCCGGATCCTGCTTCCACGCCTCGCGGAAGGAGCGCACCGCGTCCTCCTTGCCGAAGGCGTACATCAGCCGGAAGCCCTGGTCGAACCAGGCCTGCGCCATCTCGTTCTCCGACGAGATGGGGTGGTGGTGGTTGCCGAGCGCGGTCTCGAAGAGCGGCATCGGCTCGGAGAAGCTCTCCGGCAGCTCCGCCGAGCTCTCGCCGGCGCCGCCGGCATGCTGGGCCATCGCCGGCACGGCGACCAGCGCACACGCCGTCAGGATGAACGCGCGCGGGAAAAAGCTGGACTTGCGGTTGGTCATCGGGCTCCCGTTCCTCTCGTCGGAATTGACTGAACCTCCAATCATAGCGTCCGCCGCGAATCGGCCGGACGGCGGCGGGAGCTCGGACGCCGCAGACGGCGGCGGGAGCGCCGACGTGCGCGACCGCAGCACATCCGGCGGGACGAACCGCGGGCGAAGGTTCGGGCCCGCAGGCGGCGGCGAGAAATCGGGGAGCCGCGCGCGACGGCAGGTGCGCTATGCTGTGGGGACCATGACGCGCCGGGTCGCTGTGCTCGCCGTGGCGTCGTTCCTCCTGTCCGGCATGCTGGCCGCCGCGGCGGCGCAGTGGGGTTGGGGAGTAGGGGAAGGCAACATGCCCGCGCGCTTCCCGCCCGCCTCGATGCCGGATCGCGGCTTCACCTTCTGCAAGCTGATGTACGACCAGGTGCGCTACGAGGCGCTCGGCATGGGCTGGTCGACCGACTATCCCTACGCCGGCATCAACCTGATGCACCGGATCGAGGACCTGACGACGACCCACGTCAGCAAGGATCGCCGCGGCGATCCGAACCACTGGGTCGTGCGGCTGACCGACGACGAGCTGTTCAACTGCCCGTTCGTCATGGCCGCCGACGTCGGCACGATCGGCATGAGCGCCGCGGAGGCGTCGCGGCTCCGGGAGTACCTGCTGAAGGGCGGCTTCCTCTGGGTGGACGATTTCTGGGGAACGCGCGCCTGGGACCACTGGGTCGGCGAGATCTCCCGGGTGCTGCCGCCGGCGCAGTATCCCATCCGGGACGTGCCGCTCGATCACCCGGTGTTCCGCGCCCTGACGCACGTCGAGAAGGTGCCCCAGATCACGTCGATCCAGTTCTGGTACCGGGCGCGGGGACGCACGACGTCCGAGCGGGGACGCGACAGCGACGTGGCCCATCTCCGCGCGATCAGCGACGAGCACGGGCGCTTCCTCGTGGTGATGACGCACAACACGGACGTCGCCGACGCGTGGGAGCGGGAGGCCGACGACCCCCGCTTCTTCGAGCAGTTCTCGCCCGACGGTTACGGGCTGGGCATCAACATGGTGCTCTACTCGATGAGCCGGTAGCGCCAGGGGTTCGCCGGTGGACCCGTCGCGCTGACGGTGCCGGTTCCGTTCGACGCCCGGCCGGTCGCGCCTTTCCCCCGGGCAACCCTGTGCCGCCGCGCCGGCGGCCATGCAATCCAATAAGCCGTCGTACAATAGCGGCGCCTGGGAGTGCGCGCCGCAAGAGCGGTGCAGACTCCAGTCGGGCCCGGTTGGCCGGCGATCGGAGCCGTAGGCGACGATTGTCGGGCTGGAGCGGCCCCCACGGAGCCCGGTCCGCCAGCAGAAACACCCGCAGGAGAACGCCATGACCACACGCTTCTCGCGCCGTGCGTTCCTCGGCAGCGTCCCCGCGCTCGCCGCCCTCCCGCACGTCTCGTCCGCCGCCGGGGCGGCGCCGCGGCTGCCGCTGGGACAGCCGGAGCTCGGGCTCCGCATCACCGGCATGGAGCTGATCACGGTGCGGGCCACCGCCCGCACGAACTGGATCTTCGTGCGGCTGGCGACCAACGACGGCATGACGGGCCTGGGCGAGGCGTCGATGGGCCGGCTGCCCGCGTTGCCCGAGCTGGACGAGTTCTTCGAGCTCGTCCGCGACCGCTCCCCGTTCGAGATCCAGCGTTACCGGCAGCAGGGCCGGCCGCGCGCGGCCGGCGGCGACCGCCGGCTGGCCACCGCGTTCAGCGCGATCGAGCAGGCGCAGTGGGACCTGGTCGGCAAGGCCCTGCAGGCGCCGGCCTACGACCTGACCGGCGGCGCGCTGCGGCACGAGCTGCCGGGCTATGCGAACATCAACCGCGCCACGTCGGATCGGACACCCGAAGGTTTCGCCGCCAACGCGCGGCAGGCGGTGGCGGACGGCTTCCGCGCCATCAAGGCGGCGCCGTTCGACGGGTTCCCGCCGCTCGACGGTCCGGCCGCCGAGGTGGAGGCGGCCACCGAGCTGGGCATCGCCTGCATCGAGGCGATGCGGGCGGCCATCGGGCCGGACGTCGACCTGAAGATCGACGTCCACAGCTTCTTCGACGTGCCGCTGGCGATCGAGGTCGCCGAGCGTCTTCAGCCGCAGGCGCTGTCCTGGTACGAGGAGCCGGTGCCGCCGACCGACGTGGAGAGCACCCGGGCGATCAAGGAAGGCATCCGCCAGACGATGGCGGGCGGCGAGTTCCTGTTCGGGGTGGAGGGCTTCGCCCCGCTGTGCCGGGAGCGCGCGGTGGACATCATCATGCCCGACGTCAAGCACTGCGGCGGCGTGGCGGAGCTGGGCCGCATCGCGACCGTCGCCGAGCTGCACGACGTGCTCGTCTCGCCGCACAACCCGAGCGGCCCCGTCAGCACGATGGTCTCGGCCAGCGTCTGCGCCGGCCTCTCGAACTTCGACATCCTGGAGTACCAGTGGAACGAGGTGCCGTGGCGCGGCGACCTCGTCGATCCGCCGGAGCGTTTCTCGGGCGGGATCATCGAGGTACCCGACGGTCCGGGGTTCGGCATCACGCTCAACGACACCCTGGCGCGCGAACACGCCTGAAGCGCCGCCGACTCACGGGAATCGTCGCGGATTTCGCGGACGACGGAGGGCACGAAGCGACATGAGGATTCGGGCGGTCGACGGACTGGAAGTGATCGATTCCCGCGGCAATCCGACGGTCGAGGCCCGCGTTCACCTCGACGACGGCACGGTCGCGGAGGCCCGCGTCCCGTCGGGCGCGTCGACCGGCGAGCGCGAGGCGACGGAGCTGCGGGACGGCGGCGCGCGCTACGGCGGCAAGGGCGTCCTGCAGGCCGTGGCCAACGTCAACGGCGAGATCAACCGGGCCCTCTCCGGTCAGGACGCCGCCGACCAGCGCGGGCTCGACCAGCGGATGATCGATCTCGACGGCACCCCGAACAAGTCCCGGCTCGGCGCCAACGCGATTCTCGGCGTGTCGATGGCGGCGGCGCGCGCCGCCGCCGCGGCCGCCGGCGTCCCCCTGTATCGCCACCTCGGCGGCGATGACTCGGCCGTGCTGCCCGTGCCTTGCCTCAACGTCATCAACGGCGGGCAGCACGCCGACAACACCGTCGATTTCCAGGAATTCAAGATCGCCCCGCACAAGGCGCCGTCATTCGCCGAGGCGTTGCGGATGGGCGTCGAGACCTTCCATGCCCTGCGAGCGCTCCTCAAGCGCCGGGGCAAGTCGACCGGCATCGGCGACGAGGGGGGCTTCGCGCCCGATCTGGCGACCAACGAGGAGGCGGTCGAGCTGATCCTGGAGGCCATCGAAAAGGCAGGCTACCGTCCGGGAGCCGATATCGCGATCTGCCTCGACCCGGCGACCAGCGAGATGTGGCGCGACAGCCGCTACGTCGCCTTCAAGTCCGACCAGTCGGCGCGCAGCACGGCGCAGATGATCGAGCTGTGGAGCGGATGGATCGACCGCTATCCCATCGTGCTCATCGAGGACGCGCTGGCCGAGAACGACTGGGACGGCTGGGCGCGGATCACCGCGGCGCTGGGATCGCGGATCGAGCTGGTCGGCGACGACCTGTTCTGCACGAATCCCGCCATCCTGCAGCGGGGCATCGACGGGAGCGTCGCGAACTCCATTCTCGTCAAGCTGAACCAGATCGGGACCGTCTCGGAGACCCTGGACACCGTGCGCCTGGCCCAGCGCAACGGCTACGGCGCCTACATGTCGCACCGCTCCGGCGAGACCGAGGACACCTTCATCGCCGACCTCGCCGTCGCCACCGGCTGCGGCCACATCAAGACCGGATCCGGCTGCCGCGGCGAGCGGACGGCGAAGTTCAACCGGCTGCTGCGCATCGAGCACGAGCTGGGCGACCGGGCGCGGTTCGCCGGTCTCGGCGGCTTCCGGCAGTCCGTGCTGTCGAGATGACGTGATCGCCACGGTCGAGACGCTCGTCCGGCGCTTCTACGACGACCTCTGGAACCGGTTCGACACGGCGCTCATACCGGAGCTCCTGACCGAGGACGTAACGGTCCGCGGCGCGCTCGGGCGCCACGCGGCCGGGCACGCCGGGTTCGCCGACTACCTGGAGCTGGTGCACGGCGCGTTCCCCGACTTCGAGCAGATCATCGAAGAGGTGATCGTCGACGCGGTCGGCGGTTCGGCGTTCGTGCGCCTGCACTGCCGGGGTACCCATCGGGGCGCGCTGTTCGGCCTGCCGGCCACCGGACGCCTGATCACCTACGAAGGAGCCGCCCGTTTCGAGACCCGCGCCGGCCGGATCGCCGACATCTGGATTCTGGGCGACCTGCACAGCCTGGTGCGGCAGCTCGAGACCCAGCGTCTGTGAACCCCGGTCAGAAGGTGTCGAAGGCGAAGCCGAGCGAGAGACCGAAGACGTTGGACGAAGCGGTGTTCCGTCCTTTGACCACCTTGCCGAAGATGCCGCTCACGCTGACGACGTCGGTGGCATTGATGATGAGGCGTCCGCCCACGAGGTGGATGTCCTCCTGGACCTCCGGAAATCGGGGAGGCGAGAAGGGCGGCACACCGATATCCAGCCCGGACATGGCGTTGACCATCCGGTAGTCGGCGCCGACGATCACTCGGCTTCCGGCCGGTACTAGGAGCGAGCCGTTGAAGAACATGTCCGCCGGAATATCGTCGGTCCGGTACCGATAGCCGACTTCCGCGCTTGCGCCGACCCGTTCCGCGAACTTGCCGACGATGATCGATCCCTCGAAGCCGTTCCCGCCGTCACCCAGGGCGTTGATGTGACCGGTTTCGTAGCCGCCGGCGGCGATCGCCGCCACGCGGAACGCTACGCTCGGCGCGTCGCTCACCAGCTCGTCGACGACGCGCCATGTCAGCGCGACATTCGTGTCCACCAGACCGGAGAAGCTCTCGGACGTGGTCGGGGTCCCGGCAGGCGGCCCCGGAAAGAGGCTCTTCGCCGCTCCCGTCTGCACGTCGATCGCCACGGCATCGGTAAACGCATAGTTGAACCCGAACCAGAAGGTGTTCTGCGACAAGGCCGCCGGCAGGGTCCTGTCCACGGGCAGGCTGTTCTCGCTGCGGAAGTACTTGTCCGTGAATTGCCTCACGAACGAAAAGTTGACGCTGCCGGTTTCGGGTTCGGCAATCCAGGCCGATCCCTGCGCCGATGCCGGTGCCGCCGACAGGCTCGCCAGCACCGCCAGACAAACCGGGACCGCCCAAAACGAACGCTGTGTGTCACGCATGATCTGTCCAATCCCCCCCTTCGGGTAGTTCCTTGCTACGGTAGCCGACCCCACGATGCCGGCCCTGGGAGCGTCGCCTACGGCCGCGGCACTTCGCTGCGCTGCGTTCTGCGGCACAAGCTCCTAGCCGAGCTTGTAGCGGCGCGTCAGGAAGTAGTACACGAGTTCCAGCCTGAGCGTGCACTCGTCGCCCTGCACGGCCGCGCCGCCGCACAGTGCCGTGACCTCCGCCGTGGCGTCGCCGGCCGAATGCGCCGTTTCGAGGTCGGACCGCAGGGTCTCGGCCCGGTTGCGGTCGAGCCGCTGCACGGGGCAGCCGTTGCAGACGAGCGTGTCGAACGTAAGGGCCTTGCCCTGCGAGTACGCGGCGCGCGGGCTCACCTTGCCCGCGCCGGCGCCGATGGAGCCGGATGCCTCCGCCCAACCGTGAAGCAGCAGGATACCGGCAGCGAACAGCACGCCAACGAACAGGACTCGCTTCATTTCATGCCTCCCTCAGTCATCGGTGTCAGTCGATTCCAGGTGATCGACGGTGTCTCATCCTTGCTCCGCGGGAGCCGACATCCGCTGCGCCGCGGCGGCGGGCACGCGGTCCGGATCAGCGCCCCTGCCGGTTCAGGCTCCAGTCGTAGTCGTACTCGATGAAGCCCTCGAAGCCCTCGAAGAACGCTGCCAGATCGTCCTCGGCGTGCTCGATTAGGTGCTCCATCACCGTTTCCTCGGTGTTTCCGAAGTCCTCGGCATACCAGTCGTAGATGCTTGAGATGACGATGAAGTCCTCGTCGACGACATCCACGCCCCGCGGGTTGTTCACGTAGTCCCGCGCGCCGGCGTCGAGCAGCTCCTCGGTGTTGGCGGCGGTGAACGCCGTGTCGAGCAGGTGCGGGCAACCGTAGGCCGCGCAGTTGACCGCGTAGTGAATCCGCTCGTCCTGCCAGATGGGGCGCAGGATGCCGTGCTCCATGTGGTTCAGCGTCAGGTCCTCGCCGGCGACGTTGGCGTGCACGTCGTCCCACGGACCGGTATAGGGAACCACGCCCTCGTGGATGTCCCGAATCGTGTCCACCGGATAGGCGTCCAGCACCACCTGGACCGTCAGCGCGTTGTAGAAGTTGATCCAGTACGCCATCTGCTCCGCGCGGCTGTAGTCGCGGGGATCGAGCCCCTGCAGGTAGTCGAGATAGCCGGCCAGCTTCGCGGCGTCCCCGGCATTGCCCTGCAGCGCCTCGTAGTCGACCAGATTCACGCCCGCCTCGTCGGGGGCGATATAGGCGTTCAACAGGTCCTGCCAGGCGGAGTGATCGATGCGCTCGGCGCTGGATTCGTCGCTGGCGTCCCAACCCGCAATCTCTTCCGGTTCCGGCGCGCCGCAGGCGGCGGCGATCAGCGTCGCGCCCAGCAGCCCCACGAGGATGTCCCGACGACGACGCGCCGGCGCCGTTGCCTTCCGTGTCCGGAATGCCTGCATGATCGCTCTTCCTGCTTGGTCCTGCGCCCGGGGAACCGTCGCCCACACCATTCCTGTCGCCTCCCTGCCGCGAGTCGAACTACATCGCAAGAATCGAACACCCCGCCACCGCATTATGCCATGCACGTAACTGCGAAGAACCAGGAGACCACCCTCGACGAAGCTGCGGTCATGGCTCCGGCGTCGCGCGACGGGTGCGGAGCCGGACGATCATCCCGATAATCCCAATGCCGGCCCCGACGACGCCCTTCACCGTCCCGCCGACCTTCGACCGGCCGAAACGCCGCCGCCGGGAATCCACCGGCGTCTCGACGATCCGCATCCGCATCTGGATCGCCTTGATCTGCATCTCCACGGTCCAGCCGTAGGCCGTGTCGCGCATGTCGAGCCGGCGCAGGGCATCCGCGCGGATGGCCCGGAAGGGACCGAGATCGGTCACCCTGTGGCCCCAAAGCAAGCGGATCAGGAGCGACGCCACCCGGTTGCCCGCAATCTGCGGCGGCGACAGGGCCCCCGACTCCATGCGTCCCAGGACGCGCGAACCGATCACGAGGTCGGCCCCGTCCGCCGTCGCGCGCAAGAGGTCGAGCGTCTGCCGCAGGTCGCACGACCGGTCGCCGTCCACGAACAGGATCACGTCCACCGGGCGGAGCGCGGCGAGGGCGGTCAGACAGGCGCGGCCGTAACCGGGCGTCTGCTCGACGGCCACGCGCGCGCCCGCCGCGCGCGCCCGCTCCGCGGTGGCGTCGGCGGAGCCGTTGTCGCACACGACGATGTCATCTACGACACGCTGCCCGGCCGCCGTCCGCAGCGCCAGCAGGCCACCGACCACCTCGCCGATGTTCTCCGCTTCGTCGCGGGCCGGAATCACCGCTCCGACAGTCGAGCCCTCGTACATGGTCTTCCAACGCCGCCGCGTCGTCGCGTCAGGTCGTAACCGAGACCCGCCAGAACGAGACCGAACTGCAGCCAGCGCGCCCACAGGGGCTGGGCGTACGGATGCATCTGGTAGTCCTGCAGGTTGAGTCCGGTAACGTAGCTCAGCAGGAGAGCGACCGAGGCCGTCCAGGCCCAGACGCTGGGATAGACGGCCGCGAAGGGCAGCAACCATAGCAGGTACCACGGATTGATCACCGGCGACGACGCCAGCAGCGCGCCGAACACCCAATCCCCGCGCGGAATGCCGTGAGCGCCTCTTCGTGTGTACAAGAAATAATAGCACCAGAACATGGCGAACGCGAACCCGAGCACGAGCCGGGCCTCGAACCGGGGCCTCACGGTCGCGAGCAGCCCGTACAGCGCGGAGTTGAACTCCCAGTCCCGCGCGAAGACCTGCAACGACGCGAGGTCGGTCCCGCCGAGCAGCGCGAACGGACCGTAGAGCGCCGCCAGCGTGACTCCGAAAACGAGCCAGTGCCTGACGCGCGCCCCGGCCAGCACCAGCGGGGCCAGCACCAGCCCGAAGGTCTTGGCCCCGGCGGCCAGGCCCAGGCAGACGGCGGCGCCCGGCCAGCGGCGGTTTCGCGCCAGGACGATGGCGGCGAGCAGCAGGCAGGCCCCGGCGCCGTCCGGGTGCGCCGTGAAGGCGATCTCCTTGACGACGAGCGGGCACCAGGCATACAGCAGGACGTTGACGGGGGACGTCAGGCGCAGCAGCAGGGCAATCGTCGCGAGATCGACCGCGATCAGGATGGCCTGCAGCGCCGTGACGCTCGCCGGCTGGAGCCCGTAGCCGATCAGGAACACGAGCTGCGTGGTCGGACCGTAGATGGTCGGCAGCTCCGGGTAGTTGATCCCGTCGAGCACGCCCTGAAACGGCACGGGAACGCCCGGGTCGACGAAGAACTCCTCCGGCGCCGCGCCGTAGGGCGTGCCGGTCGTCGCGAAGCGGTAGGCGTCCCACAGATAGCGATAGAAGTCGTCCTCGTAGAACGGACCGCCGGCCAGACCGCAGATCCGGAAGACGACCGCCCAGAAGATCAGCCGGCCGACCGGGAACGGCTCCCCGCGGCGGCGGACGTACAGGTAGAGGCCGAAGACCGGCAGGCCGGTCCAGGCGACGAGGACGAAGAACGTCGCCAGGTCGGGTTCGCCCGGTTGCCGCGCCGCGAAGGCGAGCGCGGCATAGCCCAGCGCGCACCAGGCGCCGACCGCATCCACGTGGCGCATCGGTGTCGCCGGCGGGTCAGGGCCGCGGTGACGGCGACCCGTCCGGGAAGTAGCGGTCCAGCGTCGCCGCGGCCGGCTTTGGGGTCGACCACGACACCACGATCATGAGCAGCGACGACCCGATCAGCATCGGCAGCACGGGCATGTAGCCGAGGACGTCGGTCCCGCCCGGCGTGCGGGTCACGACGTCGATCCCGGCGACCGTCCAGACCGGCACGACGGTCCCCGGCGGCGGGGCCGGCACGACGGCCTGCAGGATCGCAATCGCCGTCATGGTCGCGGCCGTCCAGGCGACCACCGCCAGCGCCCCCCACTTGGTGCTCCCGCGCCAGAACAGCGCCGCCACGAGCAGCGGCAGCAGCGTGGTGAATCCCGAGAACGCGTACTGCACGGCGATCCCGAAGATGCCGGGCGGCGCCTGCAGCGCGATGACGTACGCCACGAGGGCAATCAGAACGACGAACAGCCTCCCCGTCTGCACCTGCACCGCGGGTCCGAACCGCGTCTTCCCGCCGTACCAGGCGAACACGTCCTCCGTGAACATCGTTGAAAGCGCCAGGATCTGCGAGTCGCTGGCCATCACCGCGGCCATGATGCCGGCCCCGAGCAGTCCCGCGAGCCAGAGCGGGGCATAGTGCTCCAGCATCAGGATGATGACGTCGTCCCCGGCCGCGGCGCGCTGCAGGTCCGCCGTCTCCGCCGGAGACAGCGACTCGCGCTCGGCGGCGAGGGTGGCCCGCGCCTCGATCTTCGACTCGATGCCCGGCACGTCGGTCATCGCGTTGGCGGCGAGGCCGAGGAACGTGCACGGCAACCAGATCGCCAGGATGCACAGCGGATAGAAGACGACGGTCTTGCGGAACTGCCCCATCCGCCGCGCGGTGAGGCAGAAGATGGAGATGTGGGGGAACATGATCGACGAGAGCGGGATCAGCATGTAGCTGAAGAAGAACTCCGGCGGCACGCGCTCGCGGGTCAGCAATGCCGCCGTCTCCGGCGCGGCGGCCAACCGCTCCATGGCCTGCGGGAAACCGCCGATGCTCACCCCGATGAACACGATGGCCGCCGCCCCGAAGGTCAGGAAGAGGACCGTCTGGAACGTGTTGACCCACGCCGTCCCCTGCATGCCCCCGAAGAAGACGTAGCTCATCACCACGGCGGCCACGACCAGGCCCCCGAACCAGTACGGCACCACGCCCCCGCTCACCGCGTTCAGCGTCGTCCCGCCGCCCATCACCGCGATGACGATGTAGGGCACGAGCAGCGTCGCCTGCACCGCGAAGATGGCGGTCCCGATATGCCCGCACTCCCACCGGTCGCGGTACATCTGCACCGGCGTCATGAAGCCGAACCGCTTGCCGAGCGCCCAGATCCGCGTGCCGAACAGGTACAGCGTCAGGGGAATGACGATCGCCGAGGACGAGCCCATCAGCCCGTAGGTCACCACCCCGTTGGCGAAGGCGTGCCCCGCCGAGCCGAGGATGGTGAACGCGGTCATGTTGGTGCCGAAGAGCGAGAGCAGGAAGACGTACTGGCCGAGCGAGCGGTTGGCGAGGAAATAGCCTTCCGCCTCCTCGCGGCCCCCGGCGCGCCGGAAGGCGAAGATGCCGATGTAGAGGACGACGCCCAGGTAGAGGAAGACGACGATCGCGGGAATCACGCACGCTCTCCAGTCCCGGCCGGCGGGTCGGAGACCGTGCCCGCCGATTCTGCCTCGGCCTCGAGATGCGCGGGCCAGGCGAACCGCACCAGCGCCCACATCAGGACCGCGACGACCAGCGAGTAGACGGCATGGTAGAACAGGCCGACAGGCAGGAAACCGAAGACCAGGGGCCGCGCCGCGTTCCAGAACCAGACGTCCTGGTGCAGCAGGTACAGGGCGCACGCCGCGGCGGCCAGCAACCAGTTTCGCATCGGTCTTCGGCGCCCCGACCGAGGCGCCCGCGCCCAGCATACATCGTCGTCGGACACGTCCGTCGACGAGCGCCGCGGGAACCCGTCCGACTCGCCTCTCGAACTTTCGCCGCGATTTTCGCTTGACCGACCGAAATGGTCGGATATACAGTGCAACGACGCTGCAACTGAGACTCAGTCTCAGTTCAAGGGCAGGTTGCTCGCCGGGTGGTGCAGCACCCGGCGAGCCGGTTGAGCGCGAGGTCCGCCGCGCGGACCCATCACACAGAGCACGCATGACGGCGCTCGCCCGGTTCGAGTGTAGGCGACGCCCGTCGTGACGTGCAACGGGAGACGCCATGACTCGTTCCGTCCCGTCCCTGCTGGCAGGCCTCATCCCGGCCCTGGTACTGCTCTCACCCGCTCCGGTCCCTGCGCAGGACGCGGCCGCCGGCATGTGGCGCCCGCCGGATCTGGTGGACGCCGTCGCCAGCTTCGGGGCGGTCGCCCACGACGGCGCCCTGTACGTCTACGGCGGCCACGTCGGCCGCACCCACGTGCATTCGATGGAGAACATCAGTCCCGGGTTTCGCCGGCTGGTGCTCGAACCGGGCCGGACCTGGGAAGAGCTCGCCCGCGGTCCCCTGCTGCAGGGCGCGGCCCTGGTTTCCGACGGCGCGGCGATATACCGCGTGGGCGGAATGACAGCCACCAACGCCACGGCCGAGGAACCCGAGGTGCTCCGTTCGAGCCGGTCCGCCGCCCGCTACTCCATCGCCGAGGATCGCTGGGAGCCACTTCCCGATCTCCCGGCGGGACGCTCGTCGCACGACGCGGTGGTGGCCGGCGGCACGCTGTACGTCGTCGGCGGCTGGGAGCTGCGGGGTCCGGACGAGAACGCCGTCTGGGCCGCCACGGTGCTGGCCCTCGACCTGGACGACGCGACCGGGTGGCGCTCGATTCCCGCGCCGTTCGAGCGGCGGGCTCTCGGCGCCGGGACCGCCGGCGGCCGTATCTATGCCTTCGGCGGCCTGACCCCGGACGCGGGCCCGCAGCTCCGGGTAGACGTCCTGGACATCGCTTCGGGCGAATGGTCGAGGGGCCCCGACCTTCCCCCCGCCGGCAGCCTGCAGGGATTCGGGGTGGCCGCCGCGAGCCACCGCGACCGCGTCTTCATGAGCCAGGCCGACGGCAAGGTCTACAGCCTCGATGCCGGCACGAACACCTGGAAGCTCGCGGCGAACCTCGCCGACCGCCGCTTCATGCACCGGCTTGCGCCCGTCGGGGACCGGATACTGGCCGTCGGCGGCTCCTGGCTCAGCGGACACCTCGCCACCATCGAAGTCGTCTCCCCGGACGCCGGGACGGCGGACGAACCGGAGAACGCCACACCCGAAGCGGGCGCCACGCGCTGGCCCGGCTTTCTCGGCGGACGGGACGCCAACGTCAGCCGGGCCGCCCGCCTGCCCCTGACCTGGTCCGACGACAGCGTCGCCTGGCGGATCACGACGCCCGGGTTCGGCCAGTCGAGCCCGGTGATCTGGGACGACACGGTCTTCCTCACGTCCCTCGAAGGCGCGACGAAGGAGACCCTCTTCATCACCGCCGTCGATCTCGCGGACGGCGCCGAGCACTGGCGGCGGACCTTCGACGCCGCGGAGGCGTTCGAGTGGAACGACTACGTGTCGAAGGGCGCGCCGACGCCGGCCGTCGACGGCGAGCGGCTCTACGCGTTCTTCGACAGCGGCGACCTGCTCGCCCTGACGCACGACGGAGAGATCGTCTGGCATCGCAGGCTGGGCGCCGAGTACGGAACCGTGGGCGGCAACCACGGGGTCGGCAACTCCATACTGCTGACCGACGACGCCGTGGTGGTGCTGCTGACCCGCCGCACCTACTCGTACCTGCTGGCCGTCGATCCGGGCACCGGCGAGACGCTGTGGAAGGCCGACCGCGAGCCGGGCGTCGCCTGGAGCACGCCGGCGCTCACCCCCGACGGCGGCGAGATCGTCGTCAGCGCGTCAGGTCGGATCGAAGGGTTCGACGCCGGCACCGGCGAGCGGCGCTGGTTCTTCGAGGACCTGCGGGGCAACCACGTTCCCTCCCCCGCCTTCGCCGGCGAGCTGGTCATCGTCGGCGGCATGGCCGTGCAGGCGAACCTCGCCCTGCGCCGGGGACGCACCGGCGCACTCGATGGCAGCGACGTGGCGTGGACGGCCGGATCCGGATCGAACTTCGCCTCGCCTTTCGTCTACCGCGATTGCGTCTACTGGGTGAACCCGGCCGGGGCCGCCCGCTGCCTGGCGCCGGAGTCGGGCGCCGTCCGCTGGACCCACCGGCTGCCCGATTCGATCTGGGCGACGCCGCTCGGCCACGACGACCACGTCTACTTCTTCACGACCGAGGGCGTCACGCAGGTGCTGCGCGCCTCGGACGAGGTGCCCGAGGTGGTGGCGACGAACCGCCTGTCGGTCGACGCGCCGGTCACCGGATTCGCGGCGGTGGACGACGCCATCGTCATCCGCGCGGGCACCGAGGTGATTCGCGTCGGGCGGCCGGCTGAGTGATCGGAGTGATTGCAGAGAGACGGGCGCCCCCGCAGATGGCCTGGAAACCGCGCGGGGACGCCCTGGACGAGCCCCGGCGCCGCATGGTGCGCCGCCGGACACCCACAGGGAGTATAGGCAATGCGACCCGCCCCCGGAATCCGAGCAACTGCCGGCGCCGCCCACCGGGCGCTGCCGCTCATCCTCGCCGCCCTGGGCCTGATCCTGTCCGGCCCGGCGGCCGCGAACGCGCAGCAGAACGACCCGGTGCCCGCCGCGGCCGGCCAGTCCCAAGCCGAACCGCAGACCGGCAGCGCACCGCCGGCTGACGATCCGCTGACGTTTCTCGACTCCGTCACCGTCTCGGCAACGCTCCGGCCGGCTCCGGTGCGGGAGACGCCGGGCATGGTCTCGGTCATCGACAGCCAGACGATCGAGGAACGCCTGGTGCGGGACTTCGCCGATCTCGTCAAGTACGAGCCGGGCGTCTACATCGAGAACAACGTGACGCGCCTGGGGCTCAACGGCTTCAACATCCGGGGCATCGGCGGCAACCGCGTCATGACCCAGGTCGACGGCGTGCAGACATCCGAGCAGTTCGACTTCGGTCCGTTCAACGTCCATCAGGTCGGACTGGACGTCGACGCGCTGAAGACGGTCGAGATCGTGCGCAGCGCGAACTCGGCCCTCTACGGCAGCGACGCCCTCGGCGGCGTCGTGTCGCTCTTCACCAAGGACCCGGCCGACTACCTCGACGGGCAGCGAATTCACGTCGGCGCCAAGACGACCTGGGACGGCCGTTCCGACGCCGTCAGCGGCAACCTGGCGCTGGCCGCCGGCACGGAGACGCTCCAGGGCTCCGTCTTCGCGAGCGTTCACCGCGGCAACGAGATCCGCAACAAGGGCACCGTCGAGACGGCCGACGATACGCGCACGGCTCCCAATCCCCAGGACATCGCGGGTACGCAGATTCTGGCCAAGCTCGTCTTCACCCCGGCGCCGGGCAACATGCTCCGGACGACGGCCGAGGTCTACGACACGCGCGTCGAGACGGAGTGGTTCTCGGACCGCGGCCTGCTGGACTTCGGCCGCTTCCAGTACGTCACCGCGGACTCGGACGCGCTCGACACCCAGGACCGTTCGCGCGTCTCGGTCGATCACACCCTGGTCGACCGGGGACTCGACCAGCTCTCCTGGCGTCTCTACGGGCAGTTCAACGACACGTCGCAGGTCATCGACCGCGAGCGGATGACCTTCGGCTTCGGTCCGCCGTTTCCCTCCCTGCGGCACGGCACGCTCGACTTCGAGCAGGTCGGCTACGGTACGTCGCTGCAGGGCCAGCAGTGGATCGGCGATCCGGAGCGCGGCGTGCTCCTTACGGTCGGCGCCAACTACAAGAGCGACTACTTCGACATCCTGCGCGACCGGAGCGAGACTCACGGGATCACCCGGGAACCGGTGCCGACTAGCCTGATCTTCCCCACCAAGTACTTCCCGGAGAGCACCGTCTCGGAAGCCGGCGCCTACCTGCAGGCCGAGCTCCAGTTCGGCCGCCTCTCCCTCGTGCCCGGCGTGCGCTACGACCACTTCGCGCTAGACGCCAACCAGAACGACCCGGTCTTCATCGCGAGCCTCAACCCCGAGGCGGCCGACTTCTCGGACGGTGCGGTGTCCCCGAAGCTCGGCGTGGCGGCGAATCTCACCGACACCCTGACGGTGCACGCCCAGTACTCGGGCGGATTCCGGGCGCCGCCCTACAGCGCCATCAACACCGGGTTCACGAATCCGCGGGGCGGCTATACGACACTGCCGAATCCGGAGCTGCGGGCCGAGACCAGCCGGAACGTGGAGGTCGGCGTGCGAACCGCGTTCGACCGCGCGAGCCTCGGTCTCACGGTCTTCTCGAACCGCTACGACGACTTCATCGCCAGCACCTCCCTCGGCCTCAACCCGGTGACGGGACTGCTGGAGTTCCAGAGCCAGAACCTCGACGAGGCCGAGATCAAGGGCGTCGAGCTGCGGGGCGAGGCGTACCTGAGCGACAGCGTGATGCTGCGCTGGAGCTACGCGCGCATCAATGGAGTGGAGATCTTCGAGGATACGGTGGTCCCGCCGCTCGCCGAGGAGACGCAGCTCGGGGAGATCGCGCCGAACGAGGGGGTGCTCGGCCTGCGCTACGTCCGCCCCTCGGGACGCTGGGGCAGCGAGCTGTCCGTCCGCATGGTAGAGGGCTACCAGCACGGCGGCGAACAGCAGTTCGCGCCGGATGCCTACCAGGTCGTCGATCTGGTCGGCTTCGCCTCGCTCGCCGAATCGCTGACGTTCCGTCTCGGCCTGATGAACCTGACCGACAACAAGCACTTCGAGTGGTGGAACGTACGCGGTCGCCCGGCAAACGACCCGGTCATCGACAGATACACGAGCTCCGGGCTCAGCGTCGTCGCGTCGCTCGGGTACGACTGGTAGCAACAAGCGCACGATCCAGGATGCGGTGGATCGACTGGCGGAACGCGACGTCACGGAGATCGTCGCCGTTCCGCTGTTCATTTCGTCGCACAGCAGCGTCATGCGCGCCACGGAGTACCTGCTGGGCAGCCGCGCCGACGCACCCCCGGAACTGGAGGCCTTCGCCCGCATGGGCGCCCGTCGCGCGTCCGGCGGGCCCGATCACGACCCCGATTTCGAGTGGACCACGCCGCTCGAAGCGGCGGCGTCGATCGCGGTGACGACGGCCCTCGACAGCCACGCGCTGGTCGCCGAGATCCTGCTCTCGCGTGCGCTCGGCGTCAGTGAGCAGCCGGAACAGGAGGTCGTCGTGGTGGTTGCGCACGGCCCGACCTCGGAAGAGGACAATGCGTTGTGGCTCGCGAACATGGGCATCCTCGTCGAGACGATTCGCTCGCGCACGCGCTTCAGCCGCATCCGGTACCTGACGGTGCGCGACGATGCATCGGACCCGGTTCGGGAGCAGGCGACGGTGGAGCTGCGCGCCGTGGTGGAGGACGCCGTCGAGGAAGGCAGGTCGGTCTTGATCGTGCCGCTGCTGCTCTCCTACGGCGGCATCGAAGCCGGCATCCGCCGGCGCCTCGAGGGGTTGACGTACCGAATGGCCGAGCAGGCGCTGCTGCCGGACGAACGCTTGTCCGAGTGGGTGCTGATGCAGGCAACGCAATAGGAGCGCCCGCCGGGTGTGGCACGGCGGCGCGGGGACTGGCAATGACCCGTAGCCCGCATTCGTCTCCACTCCCCTGGATGGATGAAACAGCCCGAACGCCGCTCGCCGTGTAACCTCTCCATGGGCTCCGCGAGCGAGCGTTCGCGGGCCCGCCGGATGTTGCCGCACCCGGCGGGCCATCTCTACTTGTGAGCCTGAGTCCGTGAACCGGCGTCAGCCGCCGAGCGTGCGGTGCGCGTCAATCGTCTGAGAGGAGTCGGTAAGACTCATGTTGAAGAGCAACAGAACCCTCTGGTTCGTCCCCCTGTGTTTCGCGTTGCTGGCCGCCGCGTGCGGTGGCGACGACTCCGGTCCAACGGGTCCGACGACGAGCCAGCCGAGGCTCACGGGAGACTGGACCGGCTCGTTCGAGGGCCAGCTCATCTCCAGTGACCAGATGAGTACGAACCTCCAGCAGGGCGAGGGGCAACACGGCGAAAGGACGAATGTGGACGGCACCTGGTCGGCGACGGTCCGCCTGCCACCCGTGCCCGGTGCGCCCACCGAGGTCGAGCTCACCGGCACCGCGAGGGGCAACGCGGAGGGCGCGGACGTGGAGCTCAGCTTCACGATCGACGGGTTCCGCGATTACTTCCCCGAGGGATGCGCGATCGACCTGACCGGGACCTTCGACGCGACGACGCTGAGCGGGACGTGGACGACCAACGACATGTGCCAGCCGCCGGCCGTCGATCAAGGCACGATTACCTTGATGCGCCAGTGAGCGAAGCGCTCGCCGGCGCCACTTCGCCGGTATCCGCCAGGTCGGGGATACCGGCTTCCTGCAAGACCTGCGTGATCCACTCCTCGATGCGCCCGTCGGTCAGCTCCGATTCGTTGTCCTCGTCCAGGCCGAGTCCGAGGAAGTGGTCGTCGTCGTACATCCCCTTCGATTCCTCGAAGTTGTAGCCCTCGGTCGGCCAGACCCCGATGAGTTGTGGATTCCCGAGGGCCGTGACCGCCTCCCAGAGCTCGCCCAACGCGTCGAGGAAGTTCTCCGGATAGCCCCTCGCGTCGCCTACCCCGAAGAATGCGACCTTCTTGCCGGCGAGACTCAGCCCCTCCATGCGCGGGATGAAGTCCGCCCAGTCGTCCTGCATCTCTCCGACGTTCCAGGTCGGTACCCCGAACAGAATGAGGTCGTAACGCTCGAGCTGATCCGGTTCCGCGCTGATGACGTCGTGCAGATCCGGCACGCGCGCGCCGAGCCGGGCCTTGATCTTCTCGGCGGCCATCTGGGTGTTGCCCGTCGTCGAGCCGTAGAACACTGCAATGGATGGATTCACGATGAACGCTCCTTCCGCGGAGTGGACGCGCCGCCGGCTCACAGGGAGACGTTGGCTGCGCCCGTCATTCGACATTGCCGCTACATCCCGACCGTCAGCTCCATCGCGAAGGTTCTCGGCTCGGCGCTCCGGCCCATCAGCAAGCCGAGCTGGTTCTCCCAGGCCTGGTGCAGGAAGGCCTCGTCGAGCAGGTTGCGGCCGAGGAAGAAGAGTCCCCAGCGGTCGCGCTCGTATCCGACCCGCATGTTCAGCAGGTGCCGATTGCCCACCTTCAGCCGGGGATCGTTCTCGCGTTCGGAGAAGAACGAATCCTGCGACGCGAGATGCACGTCGCCGACCCACACTTCGTCGACGGTGAAGGCGACACCCAGCGCCGTCGACCAGTTCGGCGCGTAGGGGAACTCGTTGCCGGACAGGTCGAGATCGTTGTCGATGAACTCGTCGAAGCGCGTCTCGTTGAGCCCCAGGGAGCCGTAGAGATTGAGGCCGTCAAGCAGCCAGAATTACGCCCTGCGTCTCGAAGCCGTAGACGGTCGGTGAGATCGACAGTGCTGATCTGGTGGATCGAGCCCTCTTCGGCCGGGGCGTCCGACAGATTCAGCCGCTCGGCCGGGAACGTGCTGAGCTGCACCGTGTCTTCTCCGCCCCTGCTGTCGGTGTACGAGAAGGTCACCATGCCGCGGAACCTCGCGGTCGGGTCGAAGCGCAGCTTCGTGCGTACGTTCATCGCTTCCCGGAAGTCGTAGTCGTTCTGGTCGCGCGTGGGGTTGGTCACCCACCCGTTGCTCCGCCGGTTGTCGACCGACACCCGGAACGCCGCCTTGTTCTCCACGAGCGGCATGTTCACCGTGGCGGAGGTCTGGCTGGTCGCGAGAGTCCCCGCCGACACGCGTCCCCTCACGAGCGGCTCGTATACGGGATCCGCCCCTTCCATGACGATGGCCCCAGCCAGCGAGTTGCGCCCCTGCTGCGTGGACTGGGGACCCCGGAAGATCTCCACCTGCCCCATGTCCCACGTGTTGTACGGGCCGAAGAACGTGGCCTGGTTGTTCTGGACGGTCGCGCCGTCGACCTTCACGCTCACCAGGAGCCCGGCCCCGCCGCCTCCGAGGCCCCGCTGGTCTATGCCGCGGATGGCGAAGCCCTTCTCGCCGTAGGCGGAGGTGACGTTGGGCGTCAGCTCGACGAGTTGATAGAGGTTCCTGATCCCCGTTGCCTCGAGCTGCTCGGTGGTCGCCACCACGACGCTGGCCTCGGTGTCCTGGATGGAGCGCTCCTGCTGCTGGCCGATGACGGTCAGGTCCTCGGAGAAGGCGATATCGAGCGCGACGCTGACCGGCGCCTCCGTCGGGTGCGGGTGGACGACGTCGACGGTGCGAGGCGTGAAGCCCGAGCGGACGACGGTCACGCTATGGGTGCCTGCCGGCACCTCGTCGAACGTGAAGGTCCCGTCCTCTTCGGTCGTCGTCTCGACCACGCCGCCGGTGCCGAGCACCGCCATGACGGTGGCATCGGGGATCCGCAGCCCCTGGGGATCGAGCACCTCACCCTGGAGAGCCGTCGGAACGGACTCGCCGGAGGCCCCGCTCTGGGCCGACGCCACGTCCGGCGCCGCGAGACAGGAGAGAACCAGGGCGACGCAGACGGCCTGGTGGATGAACGCAATGACACGACGCATGACTCCTCCTTGCGGTCGAGTCCGCGCCGCGTCGCGCTACAATCGCGCTGTCGTGCGGCACGGGCGCAACCCGCGCTGGTTCGGTTCTCAGGGCCGACAGCCGTTCGACAGCCCGCCGGGGCGTTGCCCCGCCCCGCGGGCGCCTTTTCCGAATTGCTGTCTGCCTTCCCCATCGCCGCGGCGCCTGGGGACCGGCCGAAAACTGAGACTGCGACTCAGTCTCAGTTGAAAGTCTACCGCCGAGCCGACTCCGGATCAACCCGCATCCGCCTCCCGGTGGAGGGAACACCGGGAGGCTGCCCCCGAATCGGGCCGGGATTCGGCCTTGACCAGGAAGCCGGATGGGGTCTATCCTCGTCAAATTGCGACTGATACTCAGTCTCAATTGTGATCCTGCGCGCACGAGCTCGGCCCGGCAGCACGAGCGGCCTTCCAGGCACCGACGCCGCGCTCCTATGCCCTTCTGTCGCGGGTGTTGCACGAAGGGCACACAGGAACAGCCATGAACACCAACATGTCAACCGGGCCGGGCCGGCCAACGCGGGCGCAGGTCGAGAACAGACGCCGTCGCTGGCAAGTCGCCGCACGCGTCCTGGTGGCGACGTTTCTCGGGTACCTGCTCTCCAACTCCCTCGGTCTGTTCCTGGTGTTCGCGCTGCCGATGGACCGCCTGACCGGGGTCGCGTTCGGCACGGTCCTGAGCTTCGTGATCTGGGGCGCGGTCATCATGTGGGTCTTCGGCGCGAAGCGCCTGCGGACGGTCACGCTCAGCCTGGCGGCGGCCATCTCGCTGACCGGGGCCGCCGCCTGGGGCCTGTACGTGCTGGAGCAGTCATCATGAAAAGCAAGTTCAGACAATCCATGACCTGGCTCCACACCTGGACGGGGCTGGTCTTCTGCTGGCTGCTCTATTTCCTGTTCGTGACCGGCACCCTCGGCTACTTCGACACCGAGATCTTCACGCTGGGGATATTCTGGATGCCGTTGATGGTCCTGGGCGGCTACGGGTTCGACGCCGCG